>DDCQ01000043.1:0-12986 GCA_002334915.1 Porticoccaceae bacterium UBA2002 | reverse complement strand
CTGACCGCAACAGCAACCCAGGCCGCCCACCATGAAATGGGCCATATGCATTCCCATGAAGGCCATGTCCACGACACCATGGTTGATGGCCAAAAGCTCAGCGTGGATGCCGAGCGTTTCGATAACTTTGTTAACGCCGTTCCCGGGGATCAAGTAGTGGTGATCAGTGTTCAGGGCATGGTCTGTGACTTCTGTGCCCGCGGTATTGAAAAGACCTTTGGCAAAGACAGCGCTGTGACCAAAATAGATGTAGATCTGGCCTCAGGAAAAGTCCTGCTGGCCTACGCCCCAGAGACAGAAATAAACCGCGCTGGCATTGAGCAAAATATTCTTAACAACGGCCTTAACACCACGGCCATCCAGTTGGTAGGCAAATAATATGCAAGACAGAGCGGCCAATTTCTTTTCACTATTCGCCTCTACTTCGACATTGATCTGCTGCGCTCTGCCCGCACTTTTTGTCGCCGTGGGCGCTGGGGCCAGCTTTGCCAGTCTGCTGGGCGTATTCCCCTTTTTGATTGTGCTGTCCCAATACAAAATCGCCATTAGCCTGTTTGCCTTGGTAATGATTGTGGTGGCCGGTGTGGTCAACTATAAAACAGCCAGAATGCCATGCCCTGCTGACCCGGAGTTGGGTCGCGCCTGCTTGCGAACGAGGCAGCGCTCACGAAGGATTTATACTGCATCCACAGGCATCTTTATCTGCGCCAGCATTTTCACCTACATAGCGCCCAAATTTATCTAAGGAGAGGCCATGACACATTCCTGCCACAAAAAGTTAATTCCCAATATCAATCGTATTTCCGGGCAGATTAATGGTATTGGCAAAATGGTTAATGAGGGTCAGTACTGCATCGATATCCTCAATCAGCTTAAAGCCGCCAAATCAGCCATAGCAACAGTTGAGGCAAAGATACTGGACAAGCATATTGAAGAATGTATCAGAGATTCCCTGCAGAGCCAGGATCAGATCGATATCAAAATCGCTGAATTAGTAAAAGTACTCAAGCGAGCCTAGGGCAGGTGTTATTCCTACGCTTCCGAATCTACCTTCCATCGGACCAAGTTTTTCGCTTTAATTCTGTTGGTAAACAGCTTGTATCTGCTTTGCTCGGACTGCCACTCAGCTAACCACTGTGCACCCGTGCGCTCCGCATCGATAAAAACTGCATTGGTAATCATAATAGGAATTAAGATAGTCAGGTGGACAACGACACTTGTTATGGTGCTATACCCTAGCCAGCCAATGTAATAGGTAGCTATAAAACCAAATGTTATGCTCCAAATTGTAAACAACACAAGCATGAAATAGGACTGTAGCGTGTTATCTGGAATATGCTTCAATGGATTGAACTTCACGTTCATCACGCGTCTCCAGATGTGCACAACTCGCATTATTAATCTTCTTAAAATGTTTGGCTTATCCATGTAACGTCTCCATAGTGAAAGTATATTTATATTTTGCCTTAGCAAATACTGGTTAAACAATATCATGAAAGACCTATGAAAGCAGTCTACCCTTTTTTAGGGAACGGTAGAGGCTGCTGAGCGATTTTTGCTGTATCTGTGGCTAGTCCGGTTTTACTGGAGTGCTTTTTCAGCCAGAGCCTTATCCAACATCTCAATCAACTCTTCGCGACTATATTGGTGCGGCCCCCAGTGATTTAATTCCACCAATTGCTGTACCTTGGTGCCTATAGCAAATGCACGCTCCTGCTGGTTGGGCGTGACCATATAGCGACGATGGGGGTTTTCATCAAACAGAGCGTGCATAAAGGCCTCTACCACAGCATCTGGTTTGGTTAGGGTTAACTCGTAGGCGGCAGTTTGCTCATACTGCTTTTGCATTTCGTCGGTCACTTCTCCACCTGCGGCTTTCACTTTGGCAAATGCTCGAAGTACTGTGTTGCGGCGGATATGAGACTGGTAGTTGCCAGGCTCAACAACACTAACTGCGACACCTGTGGATGAAATCTCTTGAGCCAGCCCATCGGTAAAGGCTTCAATCCAATGCTTGCTGCCACTGTAACCATTGAAGCTGGCGGTGGTTATAGTGCCAGCAACAGAACCTGTTGTGGTAATGCGCCCTTTAGACTCAATCACCAGAGGTGCAAATGCTTTCGTAATTCGATAGACACCTTCAACATTGACCTTATAGACGATAGTTTGCTCTTCTATTTCGGTCTCCAAGACTGCACCACCACCGAAAATGCCAGCATTGTTGACCAGTCCGTACAATCCGGTTCCTTTTTCTTTGACCATGGCAACAGCGGCATCAATTTGGTCTTGTTTGGTCACGTCTAAACGCACGGCGGTTATATTTTTAATGGTATTTAGTTCTGCCATTTCACCGTCTGTTCTTGCTCCGGCATAAACATGATAGCCCTTACCTGCAAGGGTCTCAGCCAGGCTGCGACCAATACCAGTGGTAGCCCCGGTAACCAGAATTGATTTTGCCTCAGAGTCCTGTGGCGCCATGGCAACTGTGGAGATGGGAAGTGCAAGCAGGGTTACAATAATCAGACAAATCGAAAGTGATGTACGAAGCATTTTGTTTTCCTTTAATTTTTATAATTAATTGGTTGTCTCTCAGGAGGCATAATTTTTTGGCCTTAGGCCACTTTTACTGTCGAAAAAGCGTTTAATTTTACCCATATCGCCATCCACATCACTGCTGGGCTCCATCAGGCCCTCTATGCCAATAGTTCTTGTCGCGCTGTCCACATAGACTATTAGAATGGGTACCTCAGCTGCGGTGGCTACATGATGAAACCCGCGTTTCCAGTTGGGGTTTGCGCTGCGTGTGCCCTCCGGGGTAATAATCAGCACAAACTCTTCACGCTGTGCATAGATATCAGCAATATAGCTGACCAGTGAGCTTGCCTGGGTGCGGTTGACTGGGATAGCCCCACAATAACGCAAAAACCATCCCAGGGGGCCTATAAAGAGCGTACTTTTTATCAGCACACTGGGTTTTAAGCGCAACACTGAAACAGCCAAAACAAACAGAATAAAATCCCAGTTTGAGGTGTGGGGTGCCACAATAAGCACATATTTTTTTTGGTCTTTGGGCAGCGACCCGATGACCCGCCAGCGAATAATCTTTAGGATAAGCTTGGATAGCAAACGCAGTACTGGGCTTAGAAGGGGTGTCGAAAAAAGCGTGTAGCGCAAAACTGTCTCCCAGAAAGGTTAGAGCGCCAACTTTATATCAGGTTTCGCACTATAACCACAGTGGATAAGCCAATCCACAGGGTATTAAAAGCCACCATGGTGGGTAACAGTTTGCGCTCAGATACCCAGATTAACAGCGCTGAGGTGAATAAGGTGACCAGGTGCAGTTGCCAAATCTCTTTTTGCCAGATAAGGCCTGGAAGTATGACGGCGGCCTTGGCAATCCAGGCTACAGCCTCCACCACATTGTAGTTTACCCAGTAGCCATCCTGGAACCACAGGTTGTAGCTATTGCTAATATTGGCAAAGCCGACCCTTGAATAAACCAGTGCGGTCAGGGTAAAAAAGATAATTGATGAAACAATGATTTCCAAGGCCATTCCTCTAGGGCTGTTCTAATTTATTAAGGGCCACTGGCAATAAGCGCTCAATAAACTTGCTATAAGCCAGAGTTGAGGGGTGTAGCCGGTCAGCGGCTACCAGCATAGGATCTTCCAAACCCTCTCTGGTGATGTCGGTAATATAAACATATGTCAGGCCATTGTCTTCACAATAGTCTCTGGCAAAGTTGTTATAGAGATCTATGCCAGCACTGATGCGTGTGGGCTCTCTAAATTCGCCAAAGGGGGTATAGGCGTAGTCGGGAATGGACAGCGCGATAAGCTTGCTGGGATCTCCGCCAACAAAAGAAATAGCCCTGTCTACCAGTTCTATAAACTCTGTCTCATAGACTTCAAAAGGCCGGCTTTGAGATTGGTTATTTACCCCAATTAGCAGAGTTACCAAATCAAAATCACTGGCTGGGGCTTCGCTTTCTATAGCGCTCAATAGATTAGTGGTGGTCCAGCCGGTCTCGGCGATAACTTGCAAACTGATGGTATCCCGGTCTGAGTATTCAAAAACCAGGCTTTGCTTAAGCTGTTCGGGAAAGCTGCAGGTATCGCATACTCCTTGGCCGATCGTGTAGCTGTCGCCCAGAGATAGCAGCTTAAGATTGAGCGCATCGTCACGATCGGTAGATCTAAAGAACCGCCAGATCAGCTGATAAAGGTCAAAGTCCTCTCCAAATTCGGTACTGTGACCAGTATCTTCCGCTATAAAATAGCGCACCTTCTTATTATCCAGGCAGCCGGTAAAAGTAACTTCCTCTACCGATCGTTCACCCCAGGTTGTGGATCTGCTAGAGGGGGTCATTTCGCAGTTGAAGTTTGACGCCCAGTTTTCTGCACTGTCCTGGGCGGACATAAAATCACTGTCAGCAACACCAATACCGCCGTTTAACGGCACCAGTTCGTCATCGGTGCCATTAACTTGAAATACAGAGAGAGCCTGCGATGGCACTGTTTCTCCAGTTGCGACGGTCTGCTGACTAATCAGCGGGGCAATACCGCTAAATACTGAGGCCTCTTTGGCGATTTTATTGACCAGGCCTGCACCGTTAGAAATGCCTACTCCATAGACCCTATCCAGATTAAAGCTGCTGTCAGCATCCAGGCTGTTAATAATCAGCGATACAAATGCCACATCATCAGCATTGGTTTCACCGCTGACATTCCAGCGCTGTTCATAACCATCGGGGAAAATACCAATAAACTGTCCAGCATCAATTAGATCGCTAATATCCGGGTTATTGCTTAAAACAGCCTCACCACTGCCGCCAGCACCATGGAAAAAGAACACCACAGGGTAGCTGTTATTGGTCTGTTCCTCAGGAGCGCGGATCAAAAAGGTTCGATCGACTAGCTGGCCCCTAATAGTCTGGCTGACTATATTCTGCCCAGGCACAGGGACTGAGATGGGCTCTGGGGTCGGAGTTGTAGGCTGGGGTTGAGATGCTAGGGTAGGGGAGCCGCCACCTCCGCCACCGCAGGCCGTTAGCAGGCAAACTGATAACCAGATAACTAATCTCATGCTCTATTTTTCAGCGGTCTTTTTTCGTGCGGACAATAGTAGTCTCCAGGCTGTCGTCCTGGAGACGCTTATCAATCTCTTCCATCGACAGATAATCCAGGTCCCAGTGATTGCAAATATCATTTCTGTACCTGGTGTGGTTTTTGTCGGTGGACTCTGATGTCTTTCGGTTAAAGTATTTAAGTAATCTATCGGAAATAGCCATAAGAGATATACTACAGAATCCTGACATTGGATTGTTCAGCCACCGGTCAGTGAATCGAATCCAAGCCTTCTATTTGTCGGTTTTTTTTAGTTAATGGTACCGATATCAATGGTATTATTTCTCGCCGCTATCATTAAAACATATCCCGTATTGCCTGCTTCGGTCAGTTGATACAGAGGATACCAACCAAAAAGGGTTTTTTAGGTGTACGAGATACTCTCGCTGGCTATTGTTATTACCCTGGGGACTTCGCTGTTTATCTGTCTTAAATGGCGCAATCTTGTTGTCACCGGCCCCATGCCATTATCTCTGCTGGCGTTTTCGGCAATACTGTTTACCTCTGGTCTAGACGTAGGCCTGATAATGTTCCCGCTGGTGGAGTTTCCGGTCTATGCCGCTGAAGAGGCCTATAGCTTTACCAACCCTCTGGCAATTGAGTTTGGCTTTTGGGGCTTTCTGGTCTGGGCATTCTATTTCTTAACCACGTTCTATTTTTGTATTGTCGAACCCAGAGTGAAGCTATTTGAGCTGCCCGCTATTCGCTGGCTTAACAATGCCATTATTATCGCCACCTGTGCCTTTACCGCTTTTTTATTTTTAAGCTACGCACCCAGCTATATAGAGGGCATCACAGCACCACAGCAGTACCTGCTGGTGGGCTTAATTATTTTGATTGCCGTGTTCTCCAGCACAGATATTCGCTATGTAAAGATTCTCAGCCTCAGTTCCAGTGCACTGTTTCTGGTGCTAACTCTGGTGATGCTAATGGCCTCTGGTGCCTCTATGCAGGGGTATTTAGGCTCCATAGCAAATATTGGCGGGTACTTTGCGAACCTGCATCGTTTTGTTAGTCCAATTAGCGATTACCATGGTTGGTACCTTTTTTGGTGGTTTGCCTGGAGCATTATGATTGGTCAGTTTGTAGCCAGATTTGTCAGTGGTTTAAAAACCTGGCAGCTGCTAATAGCGCTGTTGATCATTCCCTCTGTTGCTATTGGTCTGTGGTTTTCGGTGCTCTATTATTATTTCTCCAATGAGATTGCAGTGGCCGGTATACTGCGCACCACCATGGTAACCCTGGGCGTTATCTTTGTGATTAATTCGCTGGATTCATTAATCCGTCTTTACACAGATAATTTGTCGATGACTGTGAACCGTTTGGGGCGGCATCAGTATATTATGGGCAACTGGTTGCTGCTGAGCGGGCTGGTGCTGTTATACCAGCTTACCCCTCTCAAGATTGAATGGGTGGGCCTGTTGGTGATTGGTTTGTATATGGTGATTTATATTATACTATACAGGCAAAGAAGTCTGCTTGGCGAGGATTTTCCTCAGTCTCAGTCCGATCACCGGGCCTAAACATGGTGTATAAAGCAGTGCTACAGACAAAAGATTACGACTTTATTGTGGTGGGTGCGGGCTCAGCAGGTGCCATTGTGGCCTCCAGGCTGTCTGAAGACCCGGACTGCAATGTATTATTAGCAGAGTACGGCGGGTCTGATGCCAGTGTATTTATCCGTATGCCTTCGGCTCTGGGTATTCCGATGAATAGCAGTAAGTATAATTGGGGCTTTGAGACAGCTCCTGAACCCTATCTAAACAACCGACGCATGAATTGCCCGAGAGGCAAGGTCATGGGTGGCACATCTTCTATCAACGGCATGGTCTATGTCAGAGGCAATGCTGCGGATTACGATGAGTGGGAGTCCCATGGTGCTGCCGGGTGGAATTACCAAAACTGTCTGCCTTACTTTAAAAAGCTTGAAAATCACCAGTGTCGAAGTAGCGAATACTCTGGCTCTGAAGGCCCGGTAGTAATATCCGCTGGCAATAATATGCGTAATCCTCTCTACCGAGCTTTTATCGATGCCGGGGTCGAGGCGGGTTACAGCGAGACTGATGACTACAATGGCTATCGGCAAGAGGGCTTTGGGCAGAAGTTTATGAATGTTGATGCTGGAGTGCGTGCATCTACCAGCCATGCCTATCTTAAAACAGCCAAAAAAAGACCTAATCTAACAATTCTCAAGCGTGCTCTGGTGTCTGGAATCCAGTTTAAGGGTAAAACAGCCACCGGTATTCAATATATAAAAGGCGGCAAAATCAGGCAAGCCAGCGCGGCCCGAGAGGTTATACTCTGTGCTGGAGCCATAGGCTCGCCGCATCTACTGCAGGTGTCTGGTGTGGGGCCAAAAGGCATATTAGAAGCCGCTGGCATTAAACCTGTTCATGACCTACCAGGGGTGGGTGAAAACCTTCAGGACCATCTCGAATTTAATTTTCAGTATCGCTGCAAGCAGCCTATCAGCCTCAATGGCAAATTAGGGCTGTTGCAAAAGGGGCTAATTGGCGCTCAGTGGCTGCTGTTCAAGACTGGCCTGGGGCGCAGCAATCATTTTGAATCCTGCGCGTTTATTCGCTCCAGAGCCGGTGTAAAGTCGCCAGATATTCAGTATCACTTTTTGCCTGGAGCAGTCACCTATGATGGCTCCGAAGCCATTAAAGGCCATGGCTTTCAGGTGCATGTAGGGCATAATAAGCCTACCAGCAGAGGCTATGTGCGGGCGCTGTCCACTGATATCAGTCAGCATCCCCAGATACTGTTTAACTATTTGCAGACCGAGGAAGACAGACAGGGCTTTCGAGACTGCGTGCATCTAACCAGAGAAATTATGAATCAGCCTGCAATGGATGCTTATCGCGGCGAGGTTATTCAACCAGCGTCCAAGATGGCGAGCGATGAACAGATTGACGCCTTTGTCCGCGACTCAGTAGACAGTGCCTATCATCCAGCTGGCACCTGTAAAATAGGTGTTGATCAGATGGCTGTGGTGGATACAGAATTGCGGGTGCATGGTCTCTCCAACCTGCGAGTTATTGACTCCTCAGTGTTCCCCACGGTGCCCAATGGCAACCTAAACGCTCCTACCATGATGGTTGCAGAGCGCGGTGTAGATTTAATTAAGGGTCACAGTCTCAAGCTTTCCAAGCCAGTACCGACATATACAGATAAGGACTGGAAACATAGGCAAAGACAGGGTGTCCCAGCCCGTAGGGCTTAGGATTTCAAAGATAACTATGCTTACTAAAACTCATTCAACTGTAGACGTATTTAACCAGCACTGGGCTGTTGGCAAGCATAATAACGACTTTGAATCCTCATTGCGGCTTGCTGTGGAGTATGAGTTGGATCATGGCGAAATAAACACCGATCTGCTGCAGAGTCTTGGATTTAGAGACAAACTGGAGGATGATCATGGGCGGGGAGTCTATCTGCACAGCAGAATTAGGCAGCTATCAAAACGCAAAGATTCCATTGTTGGGCAAGCTACCAGAATAAAAAGAATCGAGTCAGAAATGAGTTGGGTTCAGAAGTCTCTCAAAAATTTGAAAGATAATCACGGCGAGTTGCAAACCGAACCCTCTCTAGAGTCTATAGAGGCCGCTAAAAATAGCCTTGTTTTGCAGCAAAAAGCCGAAATGGATATTGAGGGCAAGCTGGCACAGGCTCTCTCCTGGGCAGTTACTATTGCAGCGATTGTATTTGTTTTGAGCTTAATTCCGGTTTTGCTGGTTTTTCCCAGCATGGCGTCCCATCAGTTTTCTTTATCTATTTTGGCTACTCTAGCAGGCACCATAGTATTTGGAGGGTTGGTTTTTTTTGGCACTCAAAGATCCCATGAAAATTTAAATTTCCATTTGCGAACCCAGCACGATGAAGATTTAAATAACGAGGCCATGATTAAGGAGCTTGGCCTGCAAATTGAAAACGAAGAATTTCACCGCGTAGCCGCACAGATCCAGGAATTGCAAATGAATACTGCGCGGCTAAGGTATTCTCATAAAGTGAGTGCTGAGCGTCTGAATGCCCTGTTCATGTAAGGCGATGTTAAAAACGCTTTTTGCAGCCCCATTGACAGGCTCGCTTGGTTATTTTCTATTATCCTCTCAGGCTCAGGCCGCTATCAGCATAGATGGTGTGCTGGACGAACCAGAATGGGCAGGGGCAGAGCTTTACACTGAGTTTGTTACTGTGGAGCCGCTGACCGGGGAACAGGCAAAATATCCCACTGAGGTGCGTCTAATCAGCACCGCCGAGGGTATCTTTATTGGTTTTACCAATTATCAACCGGCATCCATAAAGCGAGTAAATCGGCAGTTCCCCAGGGATGCCGAGATTGAGGCAGACCGCAATGTAGTCAGCATTGATTTCGATGGCACTGCCCTGGCAGGTTATGACTTTACTGTGGGCTCAGCCAATTCACAGCAGGATGGCATAGTGACGCCTGGTAATTATTCTGCCGACTGGGATGGTATCTGGTACTCCCAGACCTCCTCAGAGGCGGATTATTGGTACAGCGAAATTCATATTCCCTGGACAGTTGCGCCCATGACTAATTCACCAGATGGCCGCAAAAATATAGGTCTTTGGTTTTCGCGGGTGGTATTTGATGAGTCTCTGCGCTTTGCTTTCCCCAATGCCTATTTCACCCGCACAAGGTTTATGGAGGACTGGGAGCCACTGGAGGTAACTCAGGTAAACACTTCTACCATGGATTGGTTTCCCTATATTAGTTACAGCAGTGATCTCTATGATGGCGAAGCCTCAGAGTCAGGCGGTAGCAATGACTTTGATGGCGGTCTAGACTTTGTCTGGCGCCCCAACAGTAACACCCAGCTCACCGGTGCTATTAACCCGGATTTTGGGCAGGTGGAGAGTGATGACCTGGTGGTTAATTTCTCTGCTGTAGAAACCTTTGTTACCGAGAAGCGACCGTTCTTTACAGAAAACCAATCGCTGTTTAGCGCTAATATCCCCAACGGCGATCAGGCCCTGTATACCCGGCGTATTGGCGCGGGGCCTGCAAGTTATACGAGCAGTCTTGTAGACATAGAGTTGGCCGCCAAACTGACCTATTTTGGCGAGACTACAGATTTGGGCCTATTTGCGGTGAGCGAAGATAGTGCAGATAGCAGTCTGGGTGGAGACTTCTTGTCGACCAGGCTACAGCATAAGGTCGCTGGTCTGACTCTGGGTCATCGGCTGACTTATGTCGAGCGATCTGAACTGAATAGAGAGGCCAGAGTTCAGGTGGCCGATATGATCTGGCAAAAAAGTGACACTACAGAAATTCGCGGGCAGATTCTCCACTCGGATATCAGTCAGCAGGGTAACAGCATTAATGACCAGGCCAGCATTAGTAATCAGGACTTTGCCGGCTGGGTCAATTGGTCCTATGCACCCAATGATGAGTGGTATCACATTCTATATCTGTCCCATTATGGCGACAGCTTTGATATGAACGATATGGGCTATATGCAGCGCAATGACTTTAGAGAGTTTTTTGGCAGCACCCGCTATGACCGGTTGCGGTTTTCTGACAGCTCGCGATTTCTCTCCAGCTCCACTGTACTGGAATATGGCTCCACAGAAACTACCGGCGGCGACCGCCTCTTTCTATGGGCAGAGCTGGATCACAGCTGGACTTACAGGTCGACCCGCAAGCTGGCCCTTGAGGGAGGTGCTGCGGCTCCTGGTTGGGATGATCAGATTACCAGAGGCAATGGGATGCTGGCCGGCTCGGCGCGCTATTGGTTGGAGACTAGATATGCCAGCCCCAGAGGGAACAATTTTACCTACAGTGTCAGGGTTAATCTGGAATACAGCGACACCGAAAAACTGGCTCTGGATATGAACTTTAAGCCCCAATTCTACCTCAGTGAAACCGTTACTCTGGGTGGTAAATTTAGCTATAAAAAACTTCAGCAATGGCTGATTTGGGACTTTGCTACAGAGCAGCTGGCAGCCTATAACGCCGATCATTTCAATGTGGATATTCGGGTTGACTGGTACCCCTCGAGCCGCCAGGAAGTGCGCCTAAAATTCCAGTGGGTAGGCATAGAATCGGCCCAGATAAACAGCTATCAGCTGACCAATGCAGGGCGTCTGCTGTCTTCAGATATCCAGGCCACGGATTTTAGCTTAAGCGATACTGCCTTGCAGCTGCGCTACAGGTATCAGCTGGCGCCTCTGTCCGATATTTTTTTGGTCTATAGCCGCGGAGGCTATTTCGATACTGACGAGGCTGATAGGGGGCCGGGAAATTTGCTGCAGCAGGGATGGGATGGATTGCAGGTTGAATCTATTATAGCCAAGCTACGCTATAGATTTTAGTGGTATTTGAAGCCTTGGTGAGAATCAGAGTGCTGGGCATCAAGAATTGAGAAATTTCTTTCCTAAAGTTCTTGGGTAAGATTGGGGTATCAGTTTTTAATGACTGAAAAATGATTAAATAGGTACTTATTTAGCTGTGCTTCTTGCATCATTTAATATGATTGATATCATCAAGATTTACCAAACAGCAATGAACCATCGTGACTTTTACAAATCAAACTCTGTGTTCTTATAGCTCATCGAATTAACCCAAAAAAACCTAGTTTTAGCTTGAATAAAAAGCCTTTATTTGTAATAGTCCCGAAAAAATTGAAATAGGATTTTGTAACAATGAAGTATCTGTCACTTTTAGCATTTATGGCTGTGTTTATAGCCTCAACCCCGTCCGCGTCTGAGCTAGATGATCTTCAGGTTGCTGCCGAAAATGGCAATCCAGCGGCCCAATACTTTTTGGGGGTCATGCACGCGCAAGGGATTGATGTTGAAAAAAATACAGCTACGGCTGTTGAATGGTACTTAAAAGCAGCTGAGCAGGGTTTTGTGGAGGCTCAATATAATTTGGCATATATGTTTATGACAGGGGATGGCGTTGCTAAGGATGTGAATAAAGCCGCTGACTGGTATCTAAAGTCAGCCGAGGCTGGTCTGCCTGACGGGCAATTTAATCTCTCTCTTATGTATAAGCAAGGAGAAGGGGTAGAACAGGATGTTGAGTTGGCGATCAAATGGGCGAAATTGGCGGCAGAACAGGGTCATCTGGATTCCCAGCGCAATCTTGGAGCCTGGTTTGGAAAGGGTGAGGGTATAGAGGTCGATGATCAAGAGGCTTTTAAATGGTATTTGATGGCTGCTAAGCAGGGATATGAGTCGGCCACTATTATAGTGGGAGGTCGGTACCTTTATGCTGGAGGGGTGGCCAAGGATTTGATAAAAGCCCATGCTTGGTTATCCATGTCAGACAGTGACATGGCAAAAGGCTATCTCAATCAGGCAGAAAAAGAGATGTCCGAACCGCAAATTGAAAAAGCGGAAGTCTATGCGGCGGCTTGTCTTGAATCTGACTATAAAGATTGTGATTAAATTTAAGTGTATGACTCCCGTAAGAGCGGGCAGCTTAATAATCAGGATGGTCGCTATTGGCATTTTCCAAGTAGTAGCATTATTTTAGTGGGATAACAAAAAGAGCAAACCATGAAACCAGTCTGTTTAGTGATCGGCGCCGGCGCAGGTATTGGCGGTAACGTGGGTATGGGTTTTGCGGCCGAGGGTTACCATGCAGTGCTCTGCCGTCGCAGCGATCAAAACGGGCTTAACAAACTGGTGGCCGACATTCAGGCACAGGGTGGAGATGCCTCGGGCTTTCTACTCAATGCGATACAGCCAGATACCATTGAGCAAATGGTTGAGAATATAGAAAAGGATATAGGCCCTATTCAAGTGGTGGTTTACAACCTAGGTGCCCAGATCGGCGATTGCTCACTGGCAGAGACTTCATACAAAGCTTTTGAGATGGGATGGCGC
>DDCQ01000065.1:1806-10130 GCA_002334915.1 Porticoccaceae bacterium UBA2002 | reverse complement strand
GCCACTGCCCTGATTGACCCCATAGCCAGCGCTCAGGCTATCGCCCAGCACTAACAAAGTTGATCCATAAGTATTGGCGCCTAGTAAAATAAACAGGCAACATAGGCGCTGTAGAAACGACTGCATAAATACTCTCTATTAATTTGTCATCAAACACTGAAGCCAGTGTATGCATTTTTAGTCGCAATGGAAATTTTCAATGATCGAAGTCAGCAATATCAGTAAACAGGTCACCACCACCGAGGGTACGCTCAGCATTTTGCAGCAGATCAATCTCAGTCTTGCCGCAGGTGAGAGTTTGGCGATTGTCGGCCCCTCTGGCTCGGGCAAGTCAACCTTGCTGGGTATTCTGGCTGGCCTGGATCTGCCTAGCTCTGGCTCGGTAAGCCTTAATGGCCAGGATATTACTGCTATGGATGAAGAGGGCAGGGCCGCGGTGCGCGCCGAAACTGTTGGTTTTGTCTTTCAATCCTTTCATCTGCTGCCCGGTTTAACCGCACTGGAAAATGTTGCATTGCCTCTGGAGCTGCAGGGGGATAAAGATGCCCTGCAAACCGCCGCCTATTATCTTGGCCGTGTGGGTTTGGAACAGCGCACCAGCCACTACCCAAGGCAGCTATCCGGCGGAGAACAGCAGCGTGTGGCCGTAGCCCGCGCCTTTGCCTGTCGCCCCACCATACTGTTTGCCGACGAGCCCACGGGCAATCTGGATACAGGCACCGGCGAAAAAATAAACGACCTATTGTTTGACCTCAACAAAGAAGAGGGCACCACATTGGTCTTGGTGACCCACGAGCACAATCTCGCCGCCCGCTGTGGCCAGCGAATGGTTCTGGCTGCAGGCCAGCAGGTGACAGAAGGCAGCGCCGCCTGATGCAAGCCTTAAAAATGTTGCTGCGCACCTGGCGCGGCGGACAGCTCAGCCTGATTATCTGGTCGCTGGTACTGGCGGTTGCAGTGGTGACCTCGGTGTCCATACTGGCCGAGCGCATTGAGCGCGCTTTAACCGCCGAGTCCAGCAGTTTTCTGGCTGCCGACCTGGTGGTAAGAAGTAGCCGCACTATTGATCCACAGTGGGTTCAAGAAGCACAGCAGAAACAGGTGCAGACGGCCCGGGTGCTCACCTTTGCCTCTATGGTCTACTACGAGGCCAATATGCATCTGGCCTCGATTAAAGCGGTAGAGACAGGCTACCCACTCAGGGGTTTGCTGCGTCGCACCACCACCCCATTTACCAGTGATACCAGCCTTATCCAAGAGATTGATTTTGGTCCCGCCGCGGGCGAAGCCTGGGTAGATGCCAGACTTTTGCCTCTGCTTGATATAGAGCTCGGCGATAGGATTGAGCTGGGAGAAATTAGCCTGAAAGTCACCCAGACAGTGGTTGAAGAGCCCGATAGTGGTGGTACCTATGGCGCCATTGGTGCCCGGGTATTAATGAACTACAGCGACCTGGATTCCGCCGGGGTAATTGTGCCCGGTAGCCGCGTGACCTATAGATTTTTGATGGCCCAGGGTGCCAGCGGCGCCGACGGTTTTGCCGACTACAGTGCATGGATAGAGAGCGAGCTGGAGGTCCATGATCGCCTGATTACCCCCGATGAAGCTCAGGCCAGTGTTGCCGATGCCATGGATGAAGGGCGTCGCTTTTTGCTCTTGGCAGGCAGTGTGGGCGTGGTGTTGGCCGGTATTGCCCTGGCACTGGCCAGCCATCATTTTGCCGCCGGCCAGACTCAGCAGGTGGCGCTGTTAAAAAGCTGGGGTATCTCCGCCAGCCGCGTGCGCAGCCTGTATATGCAACAGAGTCTATGGTTGGGTATTGGTGGTTCATTACTGGGACTGTTGGTGGGCTTTGGATTTTCAGAGATATTGATTTATGTGGTGCGCGAATGGCTGCCAATCTCCCTGCCCATGGCCGGCTTGCGCCCCTGGATTACTGGAATGGCAACAGGACTGCTATGTCTGGGTGGCTTTACTCTGCCAGCACTCTGGCATCTACCTACCCAGTCGCCCCTGGCCGTGCTGCGCCAGGATGTGCAGGTTAAGCCGGTCAGTTCAGTTGTGCGCGGCCTATTTGGTGTGGCCGCTGTGGCCAGCTTGCTGCTCTGGTACAGCAATAATCTGTATCTCTCACTGGCTATTCTGGCAGGCTTTGCCATTACAGCCCTGGCCACCATTGTGATTGGTCTGGCCCTGCTGCGAGCCGGTAAAAACTATGGCCAAAAGATGGGCAGTATCTGGCGGCTGGCGGCCAGTAACCTGTGGCGCCGCAAATCCCAGAGTATTATTCAGATGGTGGGTTTTTCCGGTGCCATAGCATTGTTAATGATTATGGCCGTGGTGCGCACCTCGCTAATTGACGAGTGGCGCTGGCAGCTGGCCGACGATGCGCCCAACCATTTCTTAATTAATGTAGCACCCTACGAGCTGGACGGGGTGCGCAATATGGTCAGCGAGCAAAACCTCCAAACTGCTGGCTGGTACGGCATGGTACGAGGCCGCATGACCCAGATTAATGGCCAGGAAATCAGCGAAGACCAGCGCGATCGCCATGAATCGTTCCGGCGCGAGCTCAACCTTAGCTGGGCCACAGACCTGCCCGAAGGCAATGAGCTAACCGCCGGCGACTGGTGGGATAAGCTGGATCTGTCTGGCGATATTGCCCCGGTATCTCTGGAAGATGAACTGGCGGGGGAGTTGGGTCTTGCCATAGGCGACCAGATTACCTTTAGCGTGGGCGGCTTAATCTTTGAAGCCAGAGTCACCAGCACCCGCAGTTTAAACTGGGACAATATGACCCCCAATTTTTACTTTCTATTCCCTGAAGGCCTGCTGGAAAACTACCCGCGCACCAATATGACCAGCCTGTATATTCCGCCCCAGCAAAAGCTGCTGGTCAATGACCTGCTGCGCAAATACCCCACGGTGCAGGTGATAGAGCTGGATAAAATTATCGAGCGCATTCGCACCATAGTGTCCCAGGTCACCAGCGGCCTTGAGGTAATGACTCTACTAATTCTTAGCTGTGGCGTACTAGTAATGTTTGCGGCAGTGAGCCTGTCCATGTCCGAGCGCCTGCAAGAGAGCGCCATACTGCGCACATTGGGCAGCTCAAGGCGATTGATACTGGGAATTCAGCTAGTGGAGTTTACCGTGCTGGGCGTTATGGCAGGCCTGCTGGCAGCCATAGGTGCCGAGGCTGCAGTAGCCATGATTCAGCGCTTTATGTTTGATCTACCTTTTGCCATGCACCCCTGGATTTGGTTGGCAGGCCCTTTAGCAGGCGGCCTTTTAGTTGGCGCTCTGGGTGTAGGCTACAGCCGCAAAGTCGTAGTGCAGCCACCCCTGGAAGTACTAAAAAATATATAACCTAGCGCAGCGGCAGCTGAATATGGAAGGTAGTGCCCACATCCGGATCAGAGGTAACCGCAATCTGCCCCTGATGCTGCTCAACCACAATAAAGTGCGAGAACGATAACCGCTTACCGGGACCAAACTGGCCGCTGTCGTCACCGTCGGCAGCAAAGGGCTCAAAGATAGTCTTTTGCTCCTCCAGGCTAATACCGCGGCCATTGTGCTGAATACGCACCCAGAGATTATCGTAGAACACCGAGACTTCAATATTGATAACCGGCATATGGTCGCCATCGTCTATTGCACCCAGGGCATAGCATGAGTGGCGGAACAGGCTTAAAAACACCTGCTGCATCTCGGTGATATAGCAGGGAATCTCTGGCACATCGTCGGGACAGTCTATATTGACCTTAACGTCTTTAAAGCGCAGGCCGGGCATCACCGACAGCACATCATTGGCCAGCTCCACCGAATGATTAATGACATCCACCATATTGGCTTCAGTTTTGGTGCCGCCACCACCGCCAGAGAAATTGACTAGATTATCGATAATAGAGGTGGCCTGCTGGCCGCGAATAACCGCGTTCTCCAGCATCTCGCGCATGCCCTCTACGTCCATGGGCTCGTCAGTTAAATCCTGACGCACCTCTTTCACATCTTTAATAATCGCCCGCAGAGGAATATTAATATCATGGGCCATAATCGAGGCCATCTCACCCATAGACGACATCTTGTCGCGCTGTATGAGCATGGTCTCGTTTTGCACCCGCTGGGTCACATCGTCAACCAGAATCACCACACCGGTTTCCATCTGGTTCTGCAGCGGATAAATCGTAATATCAAAGTGGTACTGCCCGCGCTGACTGTACTTGATAGTCAGAGTTTCATTATCGTCCAGCGCCTGCTGTATCTGCTGGGGGGTCACACTAATCGAGGGGAAGGCCTCCCACAGGTCCTGCCCCATCACACTGGCCGAGGGCAATCCGCTAATTTCTTCAGCGCGATGGTTCCACTGGGTAATATGGTTCTCTTTACTCAGGCCTATCAGCATCAGCGGCATAGAACGCAAAATACTGGTGATATAAGACTCAGAGCTGCGCAGCCGCTCAGTGGTAGATCTATGCTCAACAATCTCGTCTTCCAGCGTCGCCGTGCGCTCCTTAACCCGCAGCTCCAGCTGGGTGCGAATCTCCTCAAGCTCACGATTGTACTGACGCACCTGCCGCCGAGTAAAAAACAGCCGCAAAATAGTCAGCGACAGCGCAATAATCAGAATACCGCTAGAGAAATTGGCCACATACTGCCAGTTGGTAGAGCCGTCATCATTGCGCACAAACCAAAATACATCCGCAGCCGCCGCCTGGCTAAACAGAGGCAATATCAGGGCAGAACATTTTTTTATCAGGTCCAATTTGGGTACATCGCTAGGGCTGGGATCAGAGTCCCATTATAGCGATCAAAATCCAGTTGTCAGCGCCTGTGGGAGGCTTTGACCTTAAATTATTAGTCGCGGCCGCCTTGATAAATTCACCTTGGACAGACTGGTGAACTGGTTGTGTCGATTGAATAAGCGAGTTGAATTAAGGTTGCGATAAATATTCTCGAGGGAAGGTAGGGTTTTTTTGGGTTTCGGAGTCTTATAAGTACAGTGATTAAATTTTAAATCTTTTTAGTCCGAAACTTTGTAGCCCCTGCTGGTCTGTATCACTCCCCCTCCTTACAGCAGGGGTTTTTTTCGTCCCCAGAAAAGTGCAGCTACGAAGAGCAACTCACCGAAATCTGCTCTGCCCAGTCGGGCGGCAATCCGGCGTAATGCTGGGCCTGGGGGTGTTCTGCAAAGGGCGCCTGCAGTATCTCCAGCAATAAATTCACCTCTGTGTAATCTCCCTGATGGGCCTGCTCTATGGCGGCCTGGGCTATATAGTTGCGCAGCACATACTTTGGGTTTACGGCCTGCATCTGTTGGCGGCGCTGCTGGTCTGTGCTGTTCTGTTGCTGTAGTCGCTGATCGTATTTTTCTGCCCAGGCATCAAAGCCGTCTCTGTCGATAAACTGGTCTCTGATGCTGTGGTCGTCAGCGCAATAGTCTGCAAGCTGCCGGAAGAAGATTGTGTAGTCCACATTGTTGGTGTGCATAATGTCTAGCAGCTGATTGATTAGCTGTTCATCGTCGGGCTGGTATTCTTCTAGCCCAATCTTGCCTGCCATAATATGTCTAAATTGGTGTAAAAACTCTGGCTCGTACTGCTTAAGGGCGCGCACTAGGTCTTGATTGTCGATCAGGCTGGTCAGTGCGGTGGCCAGGGCATTGAGGTTCCACAGGCCTATGCTGGGTTGGTTTTTAAAGCTGTAGCGGCCGTTGGTATCTGAGTGGTTGCAGATATGCTCTGGGTCGTAGTTATCCAGAAAGCCAAAGGGGCCGTAGTCTATGGTGTCGCCCAGTATGGACATATTGTCGGTGTTCATTACCCCGTGGTTAAAGCCCACTGACTGCCACTGGGCAATCATTTTGGCGGTTTTTAGTACGCAGTTTTCCAGCATTAAATAATATTTTTCTTCGCTATTGGCCCAGTCTGGGAAGTGACGGTCGATCACATAGTCGGCCAGGGCTTTTACGGCTTCGGGCTGGTTGCGGTAGTGGAAGTGCTCGAAGGAGCCGAAGCGTATATGGCTCTCGGCCACGCGGCAGACGGTGGCGCCGGGCTCTACATCTTCGCGGTAGACTGGGGTTTTGCTATCTACCAGGCACAGGGCTCTGGTGGTGGCTATGCCCAGGCCGTGCATGGCTTCTGAGCACAGGTATTCACGGATGCTGGAGCGCAGCACGGCGCGGCCATCGGCAAATCTGGAGTAGGGGGTGGTGCCGGCGCCTTTGATTTGGATATCCCACAGCTTGCCCTGGTGCTCTAGCTCGCCCAAGGTGGTGGCGCGGCCATCGCCCAGCTGGCCGGCCCAGACGCCAAACTGGTGGCCGGAGTAAACCAGCGCTATGGGTTGTGCCTGGGCTGGTGCTGTGTTGGCGCTCATTATTTGCAGCATCTCTGGGCTGTTAAGTTGCTCTGGGTCTATACCCAGTTGCCGGGCCAGTGCTCTGTTGATGCTCACCATGCGGGACTCTTGTAGCCCCTGCACGGTTACCCGACTGCAGTGCAGGTCGTCTTGATGTTTAAAGGCATCATAAAAGTGGTGCTGCAGCTGGTCGGTAAATAGGCTCATTATATTCCGGCATCTTCTCGGCTAATTCGGGCCAGGTTGTCGGCGTGCAGGCTGCTGATATACAGCCAGTCGTCGGTTTCCAGGGCACCGGTGTTGGTGTGGTGTTGGCCGTTGGGGTCTTGCAATGAGGTCAGTACATTGCCGTCGCCATCTATGGCAATTACATGGCTGTAGGATTCGGCGGCCAGTTGCATAAATTGCGGCAGGCGCTGGACCATTTTGCGCAGTATTGGGTAGCTGGAGATATCGTCCAGCTCTTGGCTGCGGGGTGAGACCAAGCCTACCCAGAAGCGTCCGTCGCCGCCGCGCACTATATTGTCGGGGAAGCCGGGCAGGTTGTCGATTATTACTTCGGCGGTGCCGGCTTTTTCACCTGTGAGCCAGTATTTTTGTACGCGGTAGGTGCCTGTTTCATTGACCAGCACAAAGCTGCTGTCGGCGGCAGTGGCTACGCCATTGGCAAAGTTTAGGCCGTCCATTACCAGCTTGGTGGACTGGTCGGCGGGGTCGTAAACCAGCAGGCGGCCATGACCGCCATGCTCTGCTACATCCAGCAGGCTGGCGGCGTAGGTGCCGCCATTGCTTTGGGCACCAAATTTGCTGGAGGCGTCGCTAAAGTAAATTTTGCCATCTTCGGTCACGTCCAGATCGTCAGCATAGACTATGGGCACGCCGTCCATGCTGTTGGTGAGGGTGGTGAGTACGCCATCTGGGGTCATGCTGAGTATGCCTTTGTAGGCGTCGGCTATCAGCAGGTTGCCGCTGGCATCAAATACCAGGCCCAGGGGGCTGCCCTGGGTGTTGACCATTTTGGTGATTGCGCCGCTGGCTTCGTTATATTTGAGTATCCAGCCTTCGCGGGTGGCGGTGTAGATTTCGCCATTGAGCAGGGCCAGGCCCTCTGGGCCATGGGTGTCGGTAAGCTCTATAATCTCGATTTTGGCCAGTTTGTTGTTCTGCTTAAAGTCGCCCACATAGCCTTGGTTTTGCGGGGCTTGCCAGCTTACGGGGTCTGTGGCGACTGGCCATAGCAGCAGGTAGGCGAGCAATGTGCCGAGTATGGCTAGGCTGGTTTTTTTCATGGCTGTTGTCTCCGGGTTTTATTATTTTGTTTTCTGCCGGTATGTTGCGCTACTGCTGGCTCACAATCAACTTTGTTGGTGGTGGGTTTTAGCTTGGTGTGGCATGGCTGGTCATGTAAAATGCGCGGCTTACTTGATGCAGGCTGATAACAGGCAATGGAAGTTAATCCGCTCTACAACGCTCTTGACGATTTGCAGGCACGCACTGACGTGTTGAGGGGGTATCTTTGACTATGTTAATCGCAAGGACCGTCTGGCTGAGGTTGAGTTAGAACTCGGCGAACCCGATGTGTGGAATGACCAGGATCGCGCTCAGGAGTTGGGCCGCGAGCGTTCGTCTCTGGAGGCGGTGGTTAAGACTATTGAGGATTTGGACTCTGGTGTGTCTGATTCCCGTGAGCTGCTGGAGATGGCGGTTGAGGAGGATGATGCTGATACTGTGGCTGAGGTGGAGGCTGAGATTGCCGGCCTTGAGGCGCAGTTGGCTAAGCTGGAGTTTCGCCGTATGTTTAGCGGGGAGATGGATCCTAACAATGCCTATTTGGATATTCAGTCGGGCTCTGGCGGCACTGAGGCGCAGGATTGGGCGGAGATGTTGCTGCGTATGTATTTGCGCTGGGCTGATGATAAGGGGTTTAAGGCGGAGCTGGTGGAGTGCTCTGCTGGTGAGGT
>DDCQ01000065.1:434-1773 GCA_002334915.1 Porticoccaceae bacterium UBA2002 | reverse complement strand
TGGTTGCGCACGGAGATTGGTGTGCACCGCTTGGTGCGCAAGTCGCCGTTTGATTCGGGCAATCGTCGCCATACGTCTTTTTCGGCGGTCTATGTGTCGCCGGAGATTGATGACAATATTGAGATTGAGATTGATCCGTCGGATGTGCGCACTGATACTTACCGGGCTTCTGGTGCTGGTGGTCAGCATATTAATAAGACGGATTCTGCGGTGCGTTTGACTCATGAGCCTAGTGGTATTGTGGTGCAGTGTCAGAGTCAGAGGTCGCAGCATCAGAACCGGGATAAGTGTTGGCAGATGTTGCGGGCTAAGCTCTATGAGGCGGAGATGTTGAAGCGGGCTGAGGCGGCGCAGGCGACTGAGGATACTAAGTCGGATATTGGTTGGGGTAGTCAGATTCGGTCTTATGTGTTGGATGATGCGCGGATTAAGGATTTGCGGACTAGTGTGGAGACGCGGAATACTCAGGCGGTGTTGGATGGTAAGTTGGATCAGTTTATTGTGGCTTCATTAAAAGCTGGTCTTTAAAACTGAGCCATCCTGAGTTTTAAATGCGGATGCACCCCAAGGGCAGCCGCGGAGCACCAAATACGGATGCAACACAGGGCAAGCATCTGAGACACGCTGTAAATACTTCCCTGTACGCTCTTGAGCAACATCCCTGTTGCTCGAGGTCTCAGATGCTTGCCCTGCATTGCATCCTAGATCGAGCGTAGTTTGGTTAGCGGGGACATAAATTTTTTATTAAAGACTGAGATATGACTGATCAACAAGACGAGAATAAGTTAATTGCTGAGCGCCGAGCCAAACTCACTGCATTGCGTGAAGAAGGTGGGGCGGTGTTTCCCAATGATTTTCGGCCTGAGCACAGTGCGGCGGAGCTGCAGTCTGGTTTTGGCCATGAGAGCAAGGAAGATCTGGAGAAGCTGGGCAAGATTGTGTCGGTTGCGGGGCGGGTAATTCGCAATCGCGGTGCCTTTATGGAGGTGCAGGACAGTTCGGATAGGATTCAGCTGTATGTGACCAAGGAGGCGCGTCCTTTTGCCAAGTCGCTGGATCTGGGTGATATTGTTGGCGTGAAGGGTGAGCTGCATCTTTCTGGTAAGGGCGATCTCTATGTGCAGATGGATGAGTATCAGTTACTCACTAAGGCATTGCGCCCGCTGCCGGATAAGTTTCATGGCCTGGCTGATCAGGAGATGCGTTACCGTCAGCGCTATGTGGATCTGATTGTTAACCCTGAGGTGCGCAATACCTTTCGTATTCGCTCTAAGGTGGTGGATTTTATACGCCGCTACTTAAATGAAGCGGACTTTCTGGAAGTTGAGACACCTATGTT
>DDCQ01000065.1:0-427 GCA_002334915.1 Porticoccaceae bacterium UBA2002 | reverse complement strand
TGCGCCGGAGCTTTATCTGAAGCGCCTGGTGGTGGGTGGTTTTGAGCGGGTTTATGAGATCAACCGCAATTTCCGCAATGAGGGTTTGTCGACGCGTCATAATCCTGAGTTCACTATGCTGGAGTTCTACCAGGCCTACGCGGATTTTAATGATCTGATGGATCTGACTGAAGATATGCTACGCAAGATGACCGCTGAGGTGCTGGGTTCTACTAAGGTGGTGAATACGGTTAAGGATGCTGAGGGCGAGGTGGTGAGCGAGACTCATTATGACTTTGCTGAGCCATTTACCCGTCTGTCGGTGTTTGATTCTATTTTGCAGTACAACCCGGATATCAGTGCTGAGCAGTTGGCCGATGAAGCCGGTGCTCGCAAGATTGCTGAGGGGCTGCATATTCCTTTGAAGGATATCTGGGGTCTGGGCAAG
>DDCQ01000068.1:2613-14378 GCA_002334915.1 Porticoccaceae bacterium UBA2002 | reverse complement strand
TTGTATTATCCTGTTTATCGGCGGGTTGATTGGCGCCGCACTTGGGATAGTGTCAAATTTATTTGTGATAGGCGTGGAATCCCTGGGTGCCCATAGAGAGGCTTCCAGCTTGCTGAGTATTAATCTTGGCGGGCAGGTTGTGTCATTTTCAAGCCTGCTATTTCTCTGGGCTGCTGCAGCTGCGGTGCTATTGATAAAAACCAGTCTGAATATTAGTCAATGGGTGGGGCCCGCGGACAGTATCTTGGCAGCTCAGCAGCAACAGCAACCCCTGAATATTAAGCAGGGCTTCGCCTCTACTCTGGCCGCCTTTGCCTCAGCAAGCGGTGGCGCCTCGGTCGGGCAGTACGGGCCTATTGTTCATTTTGGCGCCACCGTCGGAGTCTGGGTAAAACGCTTTGTGTCCAGCCGTCTAAGCCATGATATTTACCTTGGCTGCGGTGTGGCAGCTGCTATTTCCGCAGGTTTTAACGCCCCTATCGCCGGTGTGATTTTTGCTCATGAAGCCATCTTGCGACATTTCTCAATGCGCGCCATCGCTCCTATCACCGTCGCCTCCATTAGCGCAAGCACATTGGGCAACTACTGGTTTCCCAACACCGCAGCACTGGATATCGAATCTGTGGTGCCCAGCCTTACCGAAGTAGTACCCACATTGATTGTTTTGGCGCCGGTTTTTTCACTGGTGGCCATACTGTTTATGCTGTCCCTTCGCCAGGCCTCAGAAGTCGCTGGCAAATTAAGGCTTTCGCCAACCAAACTACTATTTCTGGGTGCCACTATTTGCGGCCTGGTCGGCGTATGGATACCGCAGATTTTGGGCTTGGGTATCTCGAGCATCAATCATATGGTTGCCGGTGATTTTACTCTCACTCTGTTGGCCACGGTGCTGGTAGCAAAAATTTTGATGACTGCTCTCTGTCTCGGCTGCGGGCTCCCCGGAGGGATGTTCTCCCCCGCTCTGTTTATCGGTGTGGCCACTGGGGCTCTGGCTGGCCAGATATTAACCCTGCTGGGATTTGCCGATATTGCCAGCATCATCAGTGTTGCCGCTATGGCGGCGGTCAGCTCCGCAGTTATTGGCGCACCACTGTCAGCGGTTATGATTGTGCTGGAATTAACTCAGTCCTACCAATATGCGGTAGCCGCCATGATGGCTGTGGTGGTCTGCAGTCTGCTGACTAATCGACTCTTTGGTCATTCGTTCTTCGATCGCCAGCTGCTCGACCGCGGCATCGATTTATCTCAGGGCCGTGAAGCTCTCGCCCTGAGTCATGTGCAAGTCGAAGCCTACGCCAGCCAAAACTATATTTCCGCCACTGTTAACAGCCGTGGCGATCAGCTGCTGCATGCTATGCACTCTGGGGGTGATACGGAAGCCTATGTGCTTAATAAAGAGGGCATTCTGCTGGGCAAAGTCAATATTTTTGCAGTGCTTGAGGCCGGGTCTGGAACCATTGCTGATTTTATGGATACTGGTCCTCTCAGCCTTTATACTCATGATTCACTAGAGCATGCCATGGCAACCGCTGGCGAATTTGTAGGCGAGAGCCTGCCGATTGTAGATTTGGACACTGGGCAGCTTGTGGGCACGGTGACAGAGGGGTCACTGTTCCAGGCGGTAATCGCGGTACAGAAACAGGCGCGAAGCCAAGAGCGCTCTTAATAAAATAATAACAAAGGAATTTGTCTGTGAAGCAACTTCTGAAAACCATTGTTTGCTGCTGCTCTCTGATTTCTCTCTTAGCTCCGGGTCTGGCCTTCGCCGATGCCTATGAGGCTGGCATTGTGGCTATTAAGCGAGGCCACTTTGAAACCGCTATGCGGGCGTTTTTACCCCTGGCCGAGTCTGGGCGCGCAGAGGCGCAGAATAATGTGGGTCATTTCTTTGAACAGGGCCTGGGCGTAAACCAGGACTATGAGCAGGCAATCAGCTGGTATCTCAAAGCCAGCGAACAGGGCTTGCCGGCAGCGCAACACAATGCGGGAATGCTCTACTACAACGGAACTGGCGTAGAACAGGACTATGCCCAGGCCTTTGATCTGTTCGAGAAAGCAGCCCAACAGGATGTTATCGAGGCCCAGTATATGCTGGGTCTTATGTACCATCAGGGCCATGACCGCGAGGCAGATTACGACCAGGCTCGCCAGTGGTTTTTAAAATCGGCTAAAAGGGCCTACGCCAACGCCCAGTTTATGTACGCCTATATGCTGCAGTCGGCTCAGGGTGGCGAAGAGGAACCCGAAGCTCAAAAGGCTATGGTCTGGGCGGCACTGTCAGAACACAATGGTAAAACCGATGCCATCAGCATCACCTCGGTTGCGGCCATGCAAATGGAAGACCGCGAGATCAGCGATGTGCAGGGTATTGTCGATCAATGTCTGGCAACCAATTACGCCCAGTGCCCTGAGTAATCTGTCGGGAATTGTAAAATACCTCTATTAATGGGCAAATAATTGGCTTAAACACTAAAGAATCTCTCTGCTGTACCGATCTTATAGGTATCAAGAATTAACAGATAGGATTTGTAAGCAATGAGCTTTAGCAATCGTGGCGTAAATGCCTACCGCAATGTGGATGTCTCTACCTCGGTCCCCTACGCAGATAGCGTGCAGCTGATCCAGCTTTTATTTAATGGCTTGATGACTGCGCTGGCTGATGCAGAGGGACATTTTGAGCGCAAGGATATAGCCGGCAAGAATGCGGCAATCAGCCGTGCTACTAAAATCATTGTTGGTCTGCAGGGCTCACTGGACTTTGAAAAAGGTCAGGAGCTGGCAAGAAATCTCGCCGACCTCTATGACTACTGCACTCGCCGACTACTCAAAGCTAATCTCCGCAATGATGTTGAGGGTGTGCGTGAAGTTAAAGGCCTGCTGGGCGAAATCAACGGCGCCTGGGAAATTCTGCCCATGCTGTTAAACGATGCACCTGTTGCCCAGGCTTCATAGACGCCTCAGTTTTTAACCTCCTTCAAATCCCCCCAAAGCACTGCCAGCGCAGTGCTTTTTTGTATCCGGCGCTTTTATTCTCTCCCTGCAGTCCCTGCTGCAAACAGACAGATCCCACTCCCATATAGTGGCTCTTATTATCCTGCTGGTTAAAGCAGCGGGTTTGGCCCCCTGGGTTTATCGAATCAGGGGCAGATGCCCGGTCTCAGGGATACTATTTAGCGGATAGGCCCAGTCTGCGCAGACGGGGTAAGGACAGAGCTAACGGGTTTCTAACAGCCGGCTTAGCTGCCGTCGATAACGATCTCGATACGGCGGTTCTTGGCGCGGCCTTCCTTGGTGTCGTTGGACATAATGGGTTTGGTGTCGGCCAGGCCAGTCACCATAACATTACCGCCTTCCATAGACGCAGAGTCAAGCAGGTAGTCTGCAACCGCAGCGGAGCGGGCAGCAGAGAGATCCCAGTTAGATCTGAAGCGTTCACTAAAGGCAACAGGTACATTATCTGTATGGCCTTCAATGGTAATTAGACCCTCGGCCCCTTTTAGTGATACACCCACTTTGTCGAGCAGTTTGCCAAAGCCCGGTTGAAGCTCGGCTGCACCACTTTTAAAGGAGCCCTGCTCGGCAAGCCGCACAATAATAATTTCACCTTCGCGAATCACCTCGACCAGCTCTTTCTCGATCTCGTTGGAGAGATTTTCGCGGATACGCCTATATTGCTCGGCAATCATGGCCTCACGGGCCAGCTGCTCCGCAGACACATCGTCTGCCTCCTGAGCTATTTTGACACCAACCTCAATTTTGGTTTGGGTATCCCTGACCTTGGCATAGATTTCCAGTTGCTCCTGAAGTACTTTGCCACTGGTTTCGGGCTCAGCTGTTTCCGGCTGGGCTACCTCGACGATGATCTCCTGGTCTTTGATACTGACCTCTACCTTGCCGTCAGTGATTTCTTTTGCCAGCGCAGCTTTGACGATTTCAAAGCCTGCATCTGTATCCGCATCCGCTTTTTTCAATGCATCATCTTCGGCCTCACCCTCATTGACCGGCGGCGCATCCTCTGAGGGAATCTCGTCCTGTACACCGAGGTTCTTGCCCGTCTGCCCCTCCGACGCCATCACAGAATCTTGTTTTTCCATTTCTGCGAAGGCAATCAGCAATACAAAGAAGGACATCAACAATGTTGCCATATCGGCAAATGTCGCCATCCACATAGGTGCCCCTGTACCGCAGTCCGGGCAGTCGTCTTTTTTCTTACTTGCCACGGACAATTACCTCAATACGTCGGTTGCGCGATCGACCTGAATCTGTGTCGTTACTCTCCAGTGGTCGCGAGTCTGCCAGGCCAGCCACAATAATTCGTTCTTGATCCAACCCCACCTCCTTAATCAGCACGGCGGCCACAGAAGACGAACGGGCGGAGGACAGATCCCAGTTGGAGGTAAAGCGGTCACTAAAGGCGATGGGGACATTATCTGTGTGCCCCTCGACTCGAATGCGGCCTGCAGAGAGAGACAGAGTTGAGCCTATCTTGGTCAACAGTCCTCTAAACCCGTCCTGCACATTGGCGCTGCCCGAGACAAAAGAGCCCTGACTGGCCAGACGCACAATCAGGTTTTCATCCTGCAGTACCAACTCGACGGCACCGGCCTCAATTTCTTCCGCCAGATCTTCAGTCATTTTTTCATACTGAGCCTTGGCATCTTGACGGCGGCGCTCTTTGGCCGCCTCAAGAGCAGCCAGATCCTGCTTGCGCACCTCTATCTCAGTGGTGGTGGCTGCCTGAGCCGCAAGCACCTTTTCAGAGACGTCCAGAACCGGTTGAGTCAGGTAAAAGCCTGTAGACTCTGGCTCGCGACTTGAAAAAGTCTGTAGCTCGACAATAACTTTGCTCTGGGCTTTACGCAGCACTACCGAGCCTTCCTTTATCTCTTTGGCGAGACTTTCGCGCAGCGATGCCATGGTCTCTTCCGCTCTGAGAGCTGCCAATTCCTCCGGGTTGAGATTCTTTAAATCCATATCAGACTCAGAATCGCTGGCATCGTCCGAAACCATAAGGGTGGTGGATATAGGAATTTCTATCATCGGGGTGATCACGGTGGCACCGAAGGCTGCATTCAAGGAGCCCATAGCCTTGGCCCGCTCTCCCACATCCATGGTGGCAAAGTTATACAGCAGTGCAAAAAAAGCCATTAGCAGGGTTGCCATATCGGCGAAGGTTGTCATCCAGGGTGGTGCAAATCGTTTGCACTTTGGACAGTCCTGCGGCAATTCATTATCTTCTTCCAGCAGTTCTTCATCAGCCATGGGCGCTCACCAGAGCAGCTGTGCAAGCTGCTAGTCGACAATAATTGATGACCGGCATAGTTCCCATGGGGTTAACCCGCTGCTGCGCTCTGCGAATCCAATGCTATTCCGCTGCTGCGGGCTCGGCATTGGCGCGCTTCTTATTTTTCTTGGGGTTCAGGAAGGCCGACAGCAGGTCTCCCAATAATCTCGGGTTACCACCACCCTGGATAAACAGGACACCCTCAATAATAAGCTGGCTATTCATCTCTTCGTTTTTAGCATGATTCTCTAACTTCATGGCGATAGGGATAAAGAAAATATTAGCCAGTAGTGAGCCATAAAGGGTGGTCAATAGCGCTAGTGCCATAGCCGGACCAATGCCTTCGGGGTTGGATGCCATATTTTGCAGCAGATTTACCAGACCGATCAATGTACCGATCATGCCCATGGATGGCGCGATATCGCCCGCAGCTTGCAGCGTACCCCGGCCAGCTTCGTGGCGTCTGGACGTCATATACATATCGCGCTCGAGAGAGCTGCGAATAAAACCTGCCTCATTGCCATCAACCAGTGAGCTGATGCCCTTGGCAAGAAAGCGGTTTGGAATTTCCTCGTTCTCCAGGGCGATCATACCGTCTTTTCGCGCTATGCCGGCCAGCTCAACCAGGCGGTCAATCAAATCCTCTGGCTTATCAATCTTGTATCGAAACATTTTTAACGACACGATAAACATATTTACAAATTCGCCCATGGAGGAGCGGAACAGCGTCACTGCAAAGGTTCCTAAAACCACCAGGTAAGCAGAGTTGGCGTTCATCAGTGGCGTCGGATCCGTAACCGCCAGATTTATCGCGAAAAGCGCGCCAATCAGGCCGATAATTGTTGCAATGTCCATTGATACTCCAAGGGGTTAGTAGGCGGTTTTATGCGACACTAGATTGGCCGCAAAACCACGTAGAGAAGCCACAAGACTTTTCTCCATAAATCTACTATCGACAGTTTGATGATTTTATTTAGGCTTCAAGCGGGGAGTTTAAGCTATTCAATTGCCCATAGGAAGTATGTCACTGCATCCTTGTTGGGATAAGAGGACCCTGTTAAGTTGGCTTTGTCTGGTTGGGTTTGGGCGCGAAGCTCAGGCATCTGCTTCCCTCTATGCGGGTGACTTCCAGGCAGGGCAAAATCTTGGATTTAAATCCCATGGCATTGCAGGCATAGGGCATGTTTTTCTCATGGGTGATTTTAAAATACCTGCAGCCCCAGCAATTGGTCGGTTGGCTAGGAGGGCTCGTCATTACTATTTTTCCAGTACTCCTGATAGGACTTCCACAGCAGCAGCAGGACAAAGACTGCAGCAATAAAATAAACGGCGGCTCTGGTCAGGTCTATGCCTCTAAGAAAAGCAAATTCCGGTCTGGTGGCAGCTATGCCGATAATCATCACAGCCATCATGCCAATAAAACGCATGCGGCGGCAAAATTCGCAGGGTGGCTTTCTATGTTGGCCTGTCATATTCAGTCTCTCTTAACAGCCTGTGCACTGCCAGACTATAAGCTTATGTATAGAGCCGGTATTGTATGTCTCAGCTACCGCCTTCTGCAAATTACCCCGGCCCTAGTTAGCGATCTATGGCTGCGGCTGCAACCTCAACCAGATACTGAGAGCCTGAATCCACAATGGGTCCAATACCTGTGCCCAGAGTGATGGTCTGACCAGCAGCCAATGGCTGAGGCAATGTTAAATAGCTGGTCTGGCCTGCTATGTTGAGACGCAGCTGCACTACACTCATGGTAACAGGGCTATTATTGGTGGTGCGCACTAACAGTTCCCGGCGGTCTGACAATAGCAGTCTAGCTGCTATAAAGCTTTGCGGTTCCAGTTCAAGCTGGATGGCCTGTAGCTGCTGTTTTGAGCGAGCGGCTAGGTCTCCACCAGCCTGATAGGTCTGTTTAAAATACTTTGCGGCCAGACTGTACTGCTCCTTCGCCATAGCCTCTTCACCCAAATAATAGCTGGCTGTGGACGTGGGCAGCAGAGCGTAGCTGCGCTTAATATCAGTCAAACCGCGATCTGTCTGGCCGCGCTCGTGGCGCAACACACCACGGGCCAGATAGGGGCTAAAGTAACCCGGATTTTTGCTGATTGCGGTGGTAAAGGCCCTGTCCGCATTGGCAAGATTATCCACTAGCTTCCAGGCCTGACCGCGCAGCTCCCAAAAAGCACTTTCCCCGGGTTGGAGGGCCACCGCTTTATCCAGAGCGGCGAGGGCCTCTTTACCCTGTTTTTTATTTAATGCTGCTACCGCAGTCGTCTGTGTGCTGTATGCCGGGGCGTCCTTTTTTAACTGAGCAATGGCTGCCTGATAGCGTGCCCTGTAGCGCTGACCTCCGGGCAATGTTTTCGCTCTGGCAACATTGGCTTCTACACGCCGAACAGAGGGCGGATGGCTGGCAAATAGGCCACTGATAAAATCTGTCTTGCGGCCTTCACTCAGTTTGACAAAGGTACGCTGTAATTCGACAGCCCCTTGGGGGTCATAGCCTGCCCTGGCCATATATTCCATACCATAGTAGTCAGATTCCAGCTCGTCATCGCGGCCATATTTAGCCATCCAGGCTGCAGCCCCCAACTGTGAGGCCGCTGCATACAGCTGAGAACCGTCATGGCTCTGAGTGCCAACAGCTACAGCCAGCATACCTATATTTGCCAGAGTTCCCCGACTCATTTGCGAGGCGCCATGACGGGCGGCTGCATGGACAATTTCATGAGCAAGCACTGCGGCCAATTGCGACTCGTCATCCAGATAATCCAGCAGGCCCCGGTTGATGGCGATTTTACCTCCGGGCAGTGCCCAGGCATTGGGTACTGAGTTGTTCAACACTATAAACTCATAGGGTAAATCTGGACGGTCACTCTGAGCGGCGAGCCGGTTGCCCACAGACCTTACGTAGGCCTGCAGTTCGGCTTCCAGATAATAGTCACCGCCCTGCGACTGGCGTGAGGGCTCATAGTTTTTTTCGCCCAGAGCAATTTCTTGCTTTGGTGAGATCAGTGAGAGTTCATTTTTACCGGTCACCGGGTTAACCGCACAGCCGGCCATAAATAAAACCACGATCAGGCTGATTGCGTAAACAGGTTGTAATAAACGCTGCATTTTGTAGCTCCTTGGTTCAATCTGGCATCCATAGATTGCTATAATGACAGCACTAATTGCTCTGGATTTCCATAAAACGGCGAATTTAAATCATGTTGACTGTTATTTCTCCCGCTAAAAAACTCGATTACAGCAGCCCTGTCAGCTCTGCAACCCATACTCAGCCTGCTCTCCTAGAGCATTCCCAGGAACTGCTAACCGGGTTAAAAGCTCTCTCTCCCAAGGATGTCTGCGCACTTATGGGCCTGAGTGACAAGTTGGGCGCACTGAATTACGAGCGCTTTCAGGAGTGGCAGACGCCATTTACCACCGAAAATGCTCGCCCGGCTGTTTTAGCCTTTAAAGGCGATGTTTATCAGGGGCTGGACGCTGAAAGCATGAGCGATAGGCAGCTGGATTGGGCTCAGGATAACCTGCGCATCCTGTCGGGCCTCTATGGTCTGCTGCGCCCACTGGATCTTATGCAGCCTTACCGGTTGGAGATGGGCACCAAATTTACCAATGGGCGCGGAACCGATCTCTATCAGTTCTGGGGCGATGTTATTACCGGCGAGATCAATAAACTGCTGGCTGAATCCTCTGATGCTGTGCTGATTAATCTGGCGTCCAATGAGTATTTTAAATCGGTTCAGGCAAAAGATATTAAGGGCCGTATTGTCACCCCGGTATTTATGGATAAAAAAACCGATAAATATAAAATTATAAGCTTTTATGCCAAAAAGGCTCGCGGCCTGATGAGCGCCTTTATCATTAAAAACAAGATTACCAATGTCGAAAATATCAAGAAATTTGATGTCGATGGCTACAGCTACAACGGCGCATTGAGCGAAGGAGATAAGTGGGTCTTCACCCGCGAGCATTAAAGGTGTCAGGGTATATGGATAGGCCTTTTTCACAGGCCTGCGAAAATAATCGCGGGCCAATTCTTGAGGTCCTGGAACCTCTAATCCGTGATAAAACCTGCGCTCTGGAGATCGGCAGCGGTACCGGGCAGCATGCTGTCTGGTTTGCGCAGCAGCTTCCCCAGCTGGTTTGGCAGACCAGTGATCTACCCCAGAACCACGCCGGCATCCGACTCTGGCTAGAGCATCAGCCGTCCCCTAATCTGCGACCACCCATTGCCCTGGATATGCTGGCCGATAGCTGGCCGGATGCTAACTATGATGTTATTTATTCCGCTAACACTGCGCATATTATGCCCTGGCAAGGCGTAATTAATATGTTCGCTCAGGTAGGTTTGCACCTGTTGCCCGGGGGCCTTTTTTGCCTCTATGGGCCTATGGGCTATGCCGGTGTGATTGCGCCACAGAGCAATATCCAATTTGACCAGCACCTGCGGCAACAGGCAGCCCATATGGGTATTAGAGATTTTCATGCGATTAATCGCCTGGCCCTTGACGCAGATTTGGTGCTGCTGGATGACAATGCAATGCCCGCCAATAATCGATTGCTGGTTTGGGAGAAGGCCTAGTTGTCGGCTGCTGCTTGGCTCATGGCTTAAAGCTACAAATAATCCAGCGCCAAACCGAGAAAAATAACCATACCGACGCGGTGATTATTAACAAAAGCTTTAAAACAGCCCTCTGGCTCGCGACTTTTGGCATTTAGGTGCTGAATAATAAAGTGCGCCGCTGCCAGGGCCAGACCCAAAAAGTAAAACACGCCCCGCCCAAAGCTTACACCGGCCATTGATAGCAGCGCCAGAGCGGCCAACTGCAGCAGGGCTATAATCAATAGATCATAGCGGCCAAAGAGTATTGCCGCCGATTTAATACCTACCTTTAAATCATCCTCCCGATCAACCATCGCATAATAGGTATCAAAGGCAATCGTCCAGACAATAATGGCAGCAAAAATAAACCATAGCGCCGGCGGTAGCTGCTGCCGCTCGGCCGCAAAGGCCATGGGCACAACCCAGGCCCAGGCGGCACCGAGACCGAGTTGAGGCAGATTGGTAACACGCTTTAAAAAGGGATAGCTGGCCGCGAGCATAAGACCGCCAACAGACAGCATGATTGTCATGCTGTTGGTCATCAATACCAGTACCAGGGCCAGTATCAACAAGCCAAAAAACAGCACTAGAGCCTGATGTGGCGCTATCTCGCCAGTCACCAATGGCCGATTTTTAGTGCGCTCTACAGCGCCGTCGACATGGCGATCAGCATAGTCATTGATTACACAGCCCGCCGCGCGCATAACCACCACACCCAGGGTAAAGATAATCAGATTGGCCAGCGACGGGCTGCCCGCGGAGGCAAACCAAAGCGCCCAATAGGTTGGCCAGAGTAAAAGGTAGGTGCCTATGGGTCTGTCCAGGCGCATCAGGCGCAGCCATCGATTAGCTGTTGGCAGAGTTTCTGTTGTCATACTGTTCGCGAATAATCAAAACTGAGGCTTTGATTGTAAGGGTTAAAGTCCGGTAAGAATATCTCGCTGACTAATAGTGGCTTATTATGCAGGCGAAAGACAGAGCGACGCCCCCACATGGTCGACTGCTTTGCTGCCAGTGCAGTGGGCATCTGTGCGCTGGTATAGCAAGCTATCTCAACTGGTTCGCGGCACATTGATGGCTCGCTAAATAAGAGAGCTCCCAGAGGTCGATTATCAAGCTGCCTAAGCCTGCGCAGGCGACCCGTCAGGGTGCTGAGAGGAATTATACTGCGTGCATAGACCCAGGGTATGCCGCCACCCAAGAGTATCACCTCGCGGATTAATGCCTGTCGGCGCTGAGGTAACCCCAGTGCCCGCCGCTCTGACAGCCGCGGAACCCCCAGGTTCTGTCTGAGCACCTGCACCGTCAACTCGCCATTGCAGGCATCAATTAAGCGCTGAGTGAGAGAGCCGGTGTCCGATAGCCAGGGCCGCCACTGTCCGGGCACAGTATAGTCAGAGACGGAGATCATTCGTCTCCAGGCGGGCTCGGAGCTGAGGTGAAAATTAGACATTTCGATGCCAGGCAAAGCCATTAACTGCCCTTTGGATAGGCAGGTGGGTAGCCTTCCGGGCGAGCCTTGAAGCGCTTATATTCCCACTGATACTGACTGGGGGCCAGGGCAACAATAGACTCTACTCCCTGATTAAGTGCGTCCAGGCTGGTTTGTTGGTCGGCGCTGTTAATCGCTTCGGCAGCAGGCATAAAGTGTAGTTGCCAGCCTCCATCCGCTCTGAGGGCGGTGCACATTAATACCTGGCTGCCAGATTTCTGGATCAGATTGTGCACCAGCGTCATGGTCCGAGCTGGCACACCAAAAATGGGCGAGAAGTCGCCGCTGGCGGGCGGCGGTACCTGATCGGGAAGAATGGCGGTGGTCTGCCCTTTGCGCAGGGCTTTTAACAGAGCGGCAACGCCACGCACATTGGTTGGGAC
>DDCQ01000068.1:0-2571 GCA_002334915.1 Porticoccaceae bacterium UBA2002 | reverse complement strand
GGAACCAGCAAAATCGTGCCCCTTGGGTTATCCAGTGCTGCTTGCAGATGCTCAGATCCCTCGACGCTGACTATTTTGTCGAGCAGCCATTTAGAAGATTTACGCCATAATTTAGGCGTCTCGAAAAACGCCTGGCCAAGCTGAGACATGCGCTCTCTGGCAAGATCATCAACCTCCTTGGCAGACAGCTGGGGAAAACAGAGCGCCAAATTAATCTGGGTAACCCTGTAGGAGCCCGAATTGCTAAGCCGCAAAATATGGCCCAGCGCAGCACCAGAAGATCTGGCCACCCCCAATGGCAGCCAGGCTATCAGTTTTAAGACAAATAGAATGGCGGTGTTTTTCACAGTTTGGCAGGTAGCTCGTTTTTCAGATACTGACGAAGATCATCACCGATTTCCTGATGCTCAAGGCCCAGCTCAATATTAGCTTTTAGAAGACCCATTTTACTGCCGCAGTCATAGCGAATGCCTTCATATTCATAGGCTAGTACCTGTTCTTCCGTAAGCAGTGTCTGAATGGCATCAGTCAGCTGATACTCGCCGCCAGCGCCGGGCTTTAATGCGGCAAGATGGCTGAATAGCTGGGGAGTAAAAATATAGCGGCCCGTCACACCCATATCGGAGGGCGCATCTTCATGGGCAGGCTTTTCAACAATTTTGTCCAACAGGAATACCCGGTCAGTCTGTTTGGTACCACTGATCACGCCATAGGACGAGATTTCTGGCCCCGGTACTTTCTGCACAGCAATTACTGAGCTTTTATAAAAGTCATAGATTTCCACCATCTGCTTCACGGCGCCTTTGCCGTGATGGATTAGGTCGTCGGCCAGAATAACCGCAAAGGGTTCATCGCCAACCAGATGGGCTGCAGTGGATACGGCATGGCCCAGACCCAGCGCCTCTGTCTGGCGAATATAGGTGCAGCTGACACCTTTAGGTACTACATTTTGTGCAATGGCCAACAGCTCTTTTTTGCCGCGCTGTTCAAGTTGATGCTCAAGTTCATAGGCCTTGTCAAAATGGTCTGCAATACTGCGCTTGGTGCGCCCGGTGACAAAGATTAACTCTGTAATACCAGCCTCTACCGCTTCCTCGACTGCATATTGGATCAGTGGTTTATCTACGACAGGCATCATTTCTTTGGGGCTGGCTTTGGTGGCGGGTAAAAATCTTGTGCCCATGCCAGCTACTGGAAATACCGCTTTCCGAACTCTGTCGCCACGTTTCACATGGTCCATTACTTACTCCTTTATAAAATCAATAGTTTCTATGGCGGCATTATATCCATAACCGGCGGGGTCCACGCCATTAAATAGGCCTATTAGCTATTGATTGCCCTATCTTTCTGGTTTTGCGGGCTTATAATTGCGGCTTCTCTGATTGGCAACAATATTTGTAGGTGATTTTTGTGAGCAATCTCTGTGCTCCCCCTGATACATTTCAGGAACTTATTGCAAGACTCCAGCAGTACTGGGCTGACCAGGGCTGTGTAGTTATGCAACCTCTGGATATGGAAGTGGGGGCGGGAACATTTCACCCGGCAACTTTTTTGCGCGCCATTGGCCCTGAGGCCTGGAATGCGGCCTATGTGCAGCCGAGCCGTCGTCCCACAGATGGTCGCTATGGTGAAAACCCCAACCGCCTGCAGCATTATTATCAGTTTCAGGTAGTGATGAAACCATCACCTGCTAACTTTCAGGAGCTGTATCTGGGTTCATTGCAAAATCTTGGTATCGACACATTGGTACACGATGTGCGGTTTGTGGAGGATAACTGGGAGTCACCCACTCTCGGGGCCTGGGGTCTGGGCTGGGAGATCTGGCTCAATGGCATGGAAGTGTCGCAGTTCACCTATTTTCAGCAGGTAGGCGGCCTTGAATGTTATCCAGTGACCGGTGAGATTACCTATGGCCTGGAACGTATCGCCATGTACTTGCAGGGCGTCGACAGTATTTATGATCTGGTTTGGGCTCATGGTCCCCAGGGTGACGTTAGCTATGGGGATGTGTTTCTGCAAAATGAACGCGAGATGTCTAGGTTTAACTTTGAGCACGCCGATGTGGACTTTTTGTTTACCGCCTTTGACCAGTATGAAAAAGATGCCCAGAAATTGACCCAGGCTCAGCTGCCATTGCCCGCCTATGAGATGGTGATGAAGGCATCTCATACATTTAATTTGCTGGATGCACGCAAAGCCATATCTGTGACAGAGCGTCAGCGCTATATCTTGCGGGTGCGCACATTGGCGCGCGGTGTAGCTCAGGGTTACTTTGACTCGCGCATGGCCGCGGGCTTCCCTCTGGCCGACAGGGCAATTGCCGCTGAAGTTTTGGCTAAACAGGCCGCCGCGGGAGAGTCAACATGAGCGCTGATTTTCTAGTCGAGTTGGGAACCGAGGAGCTGCCGCCCAAAGCCCTGCTGTCACTGTCTGAGGCGTTTACTCAGGGCATTGTAGATCGGTTAAAAGCTGAGAATCTTAATTTTGGGGAAGTGACTGCCTATGCGGCGCCCCGTCGCCTCGCCCTAGTGATTAAAAATCTGGATACCCAGGCGCCAAATTCTGAGCTGG
>DDCQ01000032.1:11232-14557 GCA_002334915.1 Porticoccaceae bacterium UBA2002 | reverse complement strand
TATTTTCCCAGTAGGCAATGGTGACATGGATGGCACTTAGACCACTGCGCTGAGCCTTTTCAAATAGGTCGCGATTCCAATTTACATACTGTAGCCCGTCGACTAGAAGCATATCTCTGTTCATCGTCGTATCCTGATAAATGGTTAGTAGGGCTTGCTGTAGTTGGTTTTGATAATGGTATAGAAATCACGCGCATACTGGCCCTGTTCTCGCGGTCCGTAGCTTGAGTTCTTGCGACCACCAAAGGGCACATGATAATCGGTACCTGCAGTGGGCAGATTGACCATTACACAGCCAGACTTGGAGTGACGTTTAAAGTGGCCGGCATGAGCGAGACTATTGGTAATAATTCCTGAGGTCAGACCAAAGTCTGAATCATTGGAGACGTCTAGAGCCTCTTCATAGCTGGCAACCTTGATCACACAGGCAATGGGTCCAAACACTTCTTCGCGATTAATACGCATCTGATTATGAGTATTCACAAACAGCGCGGGGGACATATAAAAGCCCTCAGTATCCAGGCTCAACGCCTCGCCACCCAAAACCAGCTCTGCACCTTCGTCTTTGGCAATCTGCATATAGTCGAGATTCTGCTGCAACTGCCGTCCATCGACTACAGGCCCAATTTGCGAGCCCTCGGCCAACGCATGGCCCACCACCAGATTACTAACAGCCTCAGTCATTTTCTCAACAAACTGATCGTGTATTCCCGCCTGCACAATCAGCCTTGATGAGGCAGTACATTTTTGACCTGTGCCAAAATAAGCGCCAGCCAGAGCACATTGCACCGCTATATCAAGATCCGCATCATCCAGCACCACCAGGGCATTTTTACTGCCCATCTCCAACTGCACACGGGCCATATTGTCAATCGCATTACGAGCAATATGACGACCTACGCCGACTGAACCTGTAAAAGTGACTGCCTGAATATCCGCTGATGTGCAAAGCGTCTCGCCCACCTCGCGGCCAGAGCCCATAACCAGATTAAATACCCCCGCGGGGAGACCGCTGCGGCTAATAATTTCTGCCAGTATCCAGGCACTGGCAGGCACCAGTTCAGCGGGCTTGAGTACCACCGCATTGCCATAGGCCAGCGCCGGAGCCAGCTTCCAGGCGGCGACCGCCATGGGAAAGTTCCAGGGTGTGACTATGCCAACCACACCCAGAGCTTCGCGATGAACTTCGACATCGACGCCCGGACGCACTGACTGGGTATTTTCACCCATCAGACGCAGAGTTTCAGCGCCGTAGTATTGAAAGAACTGGCCGGATCTATACACCTCGCCTACGCCCTCGGCGCGAGTTTTACCCTCTTCGCGAGCCAGAATCTCACCAATTTCACCACTGCGGGCAATTAGCTCAGCACCGATAAAGTCCAGCACTGCTTTGCGCTGCTCAAGACCACTCTGAGACCAGCTATCGAAAGCTGTGTTGGCAGCCCTAATAGCCGCCAAGCAGTCTTGATTAGACGCCTTGGCATAGCGACCCACTATATCGCTGGTATCGGAGGGGTTTATATTGTCAATGACCGTCGAGCTATCCACCCATTCGCCATTGATAAAGTTGCTGTGCACATTCTGACTCATAGGGTTTTCGCCTGTAATTTTTAGCGCCAACTAGCGCAATAACGACCTAGTTTTATATGTATTCACCTATAAATCCAATCAAAACTTTATATAGATTTATAAGGATTGTTAATATATTGTAAGTCCCAACAGTATTATTAATAACTATAAAAAAAGAGAATACTATCAGATACTTAAACGTAACTCTAAGACACCTTCGCACTTTTATCACCGTGGCTGAAGAAGGTAGTTTCAATGGCGCAGCAGAGAAACTCTCTCGCACTCAACCGGCTATTACTCTCGCAGTTAAGCAGCTGGAAGAGTTTATTGGCTTAAAACTTATCGAGCGCACCACCAGACAGGTCAGCACCACCGCCGAAGGGGAAAACTTTATTCCCATAGCGCAGCGACTGGTCCGTGACTTCGACACTGCAATTTATGATCTGCGCGCCACCGCCGAGCGTCGCAGCGGTCATGTCAGCATGGCTATAGTACCCTCAGTGGCCAGCAATCTGTTGCCCGATATTATTAAAGCCTTCTCAGCTGAGTACCCTGGCATTTATCTACATCTTGATGATGACAGCTCCCAGGGCGTGCAGCGGCGAGTCGAGCGCAATGAAGTAGACTTTGGCATTGCCAGTCTCTGGAAGCCCAATAAACTTTTAAATTTCAGACCCCTGTTTGCCGATCAACTGGAGTTGATTTGTCATAGGGATCACCCGCTGGCTAAAAACACCGGACCGGTTAAAATCAATGAACTGGAAGACAGCATATTTTTGGATACTGGCATCACCAAAACCCTACGCAGCCGCACAAGTTTTGGAGATTCCAAGTTCGATTTCCCCAACATCACCACTCTATTGGCCATGCTCAAATCTAATCTAGGGGTTTCAGTGCTGCCCTCTCTTGCGATTCCCACAGTCTCAAGCCGTCTGGTATCCAGACCGCTGATACCGACCCAGGTACGGGAAGTCTATTTGATTACGCGCAAAGGCTGGACATTGTCTCCCGCAGCTGAAGCTATGATCGAGACCATTGTTCGCGAAACGCCCCACCAAATTAAAGAGCATAACTTAACTCTACGCACTAATGAGCCCGACCATTAATACGCCAAATTAAACCTCGGGGTTAAGAAACTCTCTGCAGCTAGCCAGTAGAGTTTCAGCAACAGCAATGCCCTCAACCGCAGACTGAGCGCGATTGGCATAGCGCCGATTGCCCGGCATATGAGCCCCTTCCATTCCGGTCAATCGCTCAAGGAAAGATTCTGAATGCTGCAGCCAGTTATCTGCATCGCCAAAGCGACTAGGATCTATGGCCAGCATAAATTCACCACCATTGGGTGGTCCGCCATCGTTATTATCATTTTTCTGCGCTTCAAAGCTAAAGTCCATGCCGGTCAGGCCAGCCACTAACAGCTCAATCATCATGGCTATGGTCGAGCCCTTATGACCACCAAAGGGCAACAGTGCCCCGCCCTCAATAATTTTTGATGGGTCCGTGGTTGGATTGCCCTTGGCATCCACACCAGTACCCCGAGGCACATCATGACCGTCGCGCGCAGCAATCATCACTTCGCCACGGGCCATAGACGCCGAGGCCTGGTCAAACACCATGGGTGGCTGATCGCCTCTGGGCCAGCCAAAACACATGGGGTTAGTGCCAAATAATGGCTGTTTAGCGCCGGCGGGTACTACAGCAGGTTTGTAGGTCGTAAATGCCATGGCCGCACAACCGGCCTCTGCTATAGGCTCAA
>DDCQ01000032.1:0-11190 GCA_002334915.1 Porticoccaceae bacterium UBA2002 | reverse complement strand
GAGCCGCTTCTAACAAAGCTGCGCGCCCAGCCTCCAGGGCCAGGGGTGCGTAGCCATGGTCGCCATCAACCCGAATCACCGCTGGAGATATCCTACTGACACTGGGTTTGGCATTGCCATTAACCTTGCCGCTGCGCAATGAGGCGATATAGCCAGGCAACCGGAATAGCCCGTGGGAAGCACAGCCATCGCGCTCAGCGGCGGCAATAGTTCGAGCAACTGCCGCTGCGTTTTCATTATTGCAGCCGTTAGCCATAAGGCAATTTTCGACCAGTGTTTGAATCTGCCCTTCAGTCATACTCTTATGTGCCATAATAGTTTCTCGCTGATTGTTTTTGTTGGCCATGGATTTAGTGCTTGGAGTATACAGATTTAGCAGCAGGCTAGATTTCTAAAAACGGCATTCAAATTGCAGCATCCACAGCCGAGGCATATACTCTTGAGCAAAAGCGACAAATAGTAAACCTATGAAACTAGCACAGCCCTTTGTCAGACTTCCCTATCAATTTGATGCCTCCAGATTACAGCAGGAGATCAGTCAATTTGTAGACACTGATTGGATGGAGCACCCCTCAAAGCTAGCCGGCAATCTGGCCATTCCACTGGTCTCACTCATGGGTGAGCGCAATAATGAGTTTGCAGGGAAAATGCGCACAACTCCCGAGCTACAGCGCTGTGACTATATGCAGCAGGTTATGGCCAGTTTTGACGAGGTGCTGGCTCGCTCAAGGCTGATGCGTCTCAATGCAGGGGCAGAGGTGAGCGAACATGTTGACTTCAATTATCACTGGTATAACAGAGTCAGAATCCATATTCCTATAGTGACCAATCCACAGGTTATTTTTCACTGTGGCGATCAGGCCATTCATATGCGCGCCGGTGAATGCTGGATATTTGACTCATGGCGCCGCCACAAAGTGCTCAATGACAGCGATCAAGATCGAGTACATCTGGTGATAGACACTTCGGGTTCTTCGCGGTTTTGGCAAACTGTCCGTCAGATGGAGTGCTTTGGTGTAGAGGCTGACAGTCCCGAACTGAACGCTAAAATCAGTACAGTACCTTACCGCGCGGGACAGCCAGTCAGCCTTAAAACTGAGCGCTTTAATATTGCACCGGTTATGGCGCCCGGAGAACTGGATGCTATTGCTAACGAACTGATCAGCGATATTGATAATAACTCAGACAACAATCCACAGCTCGCCCTTAAGTACAAAGAATTGCTGTTGAATCTAGCAAAAGATTGGCGTGAAACCTGGCACCTCTATGGTTATGAGGAAGCTGGCTGGATAAAGTATCGTGAGTTATTAGGTCGCACCGCAAGTCAACTTGATCCCAACCCAAGAGCCTTGGTAAATGCGAGCAATCAAGTCGGGATAAAACCCATTATCATGCAGCGACTGATCAATGCCGCACTCAATGTAGAGCATATGGATAGCTATATTAAAAAGAGTAGTTAAAGCGTTTTAGGTCTTGCGCATAGAAACTCGCCACCGCCGATTTGAGTTCTTGGTCATAGTATTCGCGATACTGCTGGTGCTGCGAGGCGTTTTTCTTTTGCAGTAGCCTCGACTCAATCTGTAGCCTGTCGCAGATTTCATCTACAGAATCTTGCAGCATTTCGTAGCGGCCCACATAGTCCATGGCGGTATTGCCCTGAGCATGACTGAGTTGCAGGTACTGAGGCCTGACCAGCACTCGCGCTCTAAACTGCGGCGCGATTATTGCTGACTTCATCCACTGCAGCGGTGTCTCCAAAAAGAGAGGGTTTTTACGGTTTAAAAAAAAGCAGATAGAGATAAATCGGTCAAACGGGTTTCTGACAATGGCAAATTTAAAATAGCGCTGCCAACTGGCCTGATCAAAATGTGGCGCAATCTGTTGAACACTGATATGCCCGTGCTGAATCTTAGCTATTTCTGCAATCGGTGATTGCTGCTGACCAAATAATATTTGCTGTTCCCAATCTTCTGGCCCCTTGTGGAGACTTAACAATTCACGCAGCGCATGAGTACCCGTCTTGGGGACTGCGAAAAAAATAAACTGCTTAGCGTGGGAGACTATCACCGCTAATCTATCGGGTATCGCTGCAAAACCTCAGGCCCCAGCGCATCTATTAAAGGCTGCAAATGCTCCTCGAAATTACGCCACTGGTCCATTCCGGTTTTATAGATAGGCTGCCGAACCTGTTCTGCACTGGGCGTCCGCACACTGCGCTCCGTTTTATGAAAGTCCAGACAGGCCTGTTCAAAGGGCAAGCCGCAGAAATCCAGCATTCGCCGAACCTGAGTCTCTAAATCTTCAACTACATCTTCGTGCTGAACACGCAGCACAAAACCAGGTAAAACTTGCTCCCAATGATCCATCAACTTCACATACTGACGATAATAATTACCTATATCGGCAAGACCATAAGAAAACTCCTGCCCCTCCCCAAACAGCTGTTTAAAGCCACTAAAGCAGCAAGCCATAGGGTGTCGACGAGCATCAATCACCTTGGCATTGGGCAGTATCAGCTTAATTAAGCCAATATGAAAAAAATTGTTGGGCATTTTATCGGTAAAGAATGGCGCCGACTCTCGGTAGACCTGAGTGTCTTGCATAAATTGATCGCCAAAGCGCTCGAAATAACTATCGTCCAATTCTGTGATTATCTTTGGGTATCTTGGATGCTCGTCATTATCATCTGATCTGCCACGCAAGCGTTTGGCCAGATCTAAAATATTATGCAGTTCCATGGTCCCATCAACCTGAGAGTGAGACGCCAGAATTTGCTCTAACAATGTCGAACCTGAACGCGGTAGGCCAACAATAAAGATCGGGTCCGCTGAAGTATTACCTAAACCCTGCTTCGACTTTAAGAAGTCCTGGGTACAGACCGCAATCTGAGAATCTATACGCCGCTGCAGCTGCCTTGCTGCATAGTGCGTAGTGGGCTTCTTTAGCTCGTTTCCTTTGCCATAATGGTGGAATGCACTGCTGTAGTCACCACGATCTTCAAACGCCTTGCCCAGGGCAAAATTAATTTGAATCTGATCGATCAACGGACTCGCTGAGCTCGCTTCGGCATTTTGCATGGCGCTGATCTGCTGATCATCAAATTTATAGGATTTTGTATTTGCGAGGCTCCAGTAGGCATCGCCAAAATTGGGATTCATCTCATAGGCTTGCTTAAATGCCTCTGCCGCCTTATCGGGATCACCCTGAGTGTTATGAATATGGCCCAGTGAGATAAACAGCCTGGGATCACCGGGATTTGCTTTTATCAGCTCAAGATACTGTGCAATGGCATCCTCATTTTTGCCCACACCGAAACAGGCGGAGGCATAAACCGGTTGCGTGCGGTCTTTAGCCTGTGGGTAATTATCAAATACCTTTTTAGCCTGATCATAGGCGCGATGGAAACGCTGCCGACGCAGCAATACACCAATATATTGTATATTGGCATCCAGATGATCTGGTTCAAACTCTATAACACTCTCCAGTAAGAACTCGGCATCATCGAGAATATTATTTCGCGTAGCGATCTCAGCTAACAACCGCATTCCCTCGATATGGGTTTTATTCTGCTTTAAAAAACTGCGGCATACGCGCTCTGCCTCGAGCAGGCGATCAGCGGCCATATAACTAATCGCGTTTAAAAGCTCTGCGGGTAAAGTCTTGAGAAAATCGACCTGCTGCTGTGCCTCCCGAGCCCTATTACTGCCTCGCGCCTTATACAGCGGTACCAGCAACTGCCAGCTCTTTAAAAGGGCTGGATCCAGTGCCACTGCCATTTCCAGAGCTTTGCCCGCAGGCATTGGATTATTCAGCGATAACTCATTAAGTGCTCGCTCCTGATAAGCTCGAGCCAATTTAGGCTGTTGCTCTAATACCCTGGCTAATATTGCTAAAGCCTCGACATGACGGCTATTCAAGCGCTGAATCACTGCAAAGGTATATTGCGCATCAGGATCATCAGGCGTTTGCCCAAGCACATTCTCAATAAGCTTTTGTGCGTCTTCAAGCTTACCTGCCGTCAGCAGTCTCTGAGCCTGATCCACATCTGCTGCAGTTGGGAGCGGTTCTTGGGGCATAGTATTTTCTCGGCATTAAAAAATAGGGCGAACCGAAGTTCGCCCTATAGAGTCTAACAATAGCTACTACTTATTCAAAGTCATACGAGAAACGCAGACCCATGGTACGTGGGCGCATAATGCTCTGCTCTGCCGTAAACTTACCTGCAGTCTCAGTCATCGCACCTTCTTCACTGGTAATGTTGTTGATAAAGAGCTCTGCATTCCAGTTATCTTTAGACATTCCCATACTTGCATTTAGTGTCGTTGCAGCCTTGTTAACAAAACGGCTGTTAAGCGGCAAAGCACCGGTGGAATCATTGACTGTGCCAAATGTACCACCTTCGTTTTGACGCTCGATACCAGACTCAGCACCGTAGGCAAGTAGACCTGTGTCATCCATAAAGGCCGCACTACCCACAACGCCAGCCAAGGTCTCACCGCGGTAAGTCAAGGAAGCAGACACATATGCATCTGCGCCTACGCTGTCCATGGCGAAGTCATAGCGAGCACGAAGGTTACCAGAGAAGTCAGAAGCCAACGGCAGATCAGAGCCAACAGGCACTGCAACACCCTGCAACTGATCAGTCACTCGAGTAATCTCTGTATCTAAAACACTAAACGCACCAGAGATAGTTAACTGGTCTGTAGCAGCCCACTGGAAATCAGCGTCTATCCCTGAAGACTCAGCATCACCCACATTCTCCATAAATACTAGGAAAGCAACATTGGAGGGGTCAAAACGAGACACCTGGAGGTTTTCGATATCCGCCTGATAGTAGGTAGCATTAAAACGCAGAGTGTTATCGAGGAAGGTACCTTTCATACCAATCTCAATGTTCTCCAGGGTATCAGTGACGGCAACAGCAGGGACCACATAGCCTTCATAAGCCCCAGTCTGTCGAGCAGCCAAACGGCCAGCATTACGGTTTTGTGTAGCTGGACGATAGCCCTCAGAGTAGACCGTATAAAGCATAACATCGTCGGTCAGCTGGTAGTCCAGAGACACTTTGATGATGGTGTCTGACTCACTAGTGGTACCATCTCGGTTAACGTCGCTGATATCAAGCGTACCATTCTTAATCGCATCAAGAGTGGCCTGATTACTGCCGCCACCGCGGAACATATCTTTTTCACCCGATGGGCTTGTGGCAGTTAGAATGACACTTTCATCACCAGTTGCACCGTATTCGCCCAACGTGAGGAAACGAGCCGTGACGTCATTACTAAACTTCTCACTGGTGCAGAATTCAACGGTCGCATCAGCGGCGGTGGCGGTAGCTGGATCAGCCGCGCCCGCACCGTTATATCGACAACCGAAGGAGAAGTTCGATGCACCCTGTAGCTGTGTATCAAGCTCATATCGGCGTGCACTCACAGAAGCAGTCAACTTCTCATTGATATCAAAGGCAATCTCACCAAAAAAAGCAATCTCTTCTTCAGTTCGTGAGAAGTCATTGTAGAAAACAGTTCCAGGACCGCGAGGTTCTGAACCGGCGGTAGTGCCCGCTGTATCCACTGTGACGTTTCCTAGCTGATAGGCTGGATAGTTAGGATTGTCGTAGCCAATACGGTTGGCTTCAGTGAATGCATCACCCGCACCAAAATACTGGAACTCACCTATTGTGGTTGTGTCAACATCGTTGATATAGACGCCACCTAACAGTCTCACGCGGTTATCTGCATCGGTGCTCACACGGAATTCATGGGTGGTACGCTCATTACTGGTCTGATCCCGGTAGGTCTTGGTGGGATCAAAGCAAGTGTTTACAGTCGAGTCTGAATAGATGTTACCACTACACATATAGTAGGTGACGTAAGCACCACCATTGTTGTAGTGGGTGTAATCAACAACAGCGTCAACTTCACGATCTAGGTAGCCACCGGTATAAACAACATCCAGATTTGATACTCGCCCTTCAAGAGTCCAAGTGGTTAAACCAAAGTCATCCTGAGTACGCTCTGGTGAATACTTCTCAGATTTATCATCACCCAAACGTGAATCAATCAAGAATGAACCCTCAACATCCAACTCCTGTGAAGTATGCTGAACTAAAATGCTCCAGTCTTCGTTGATATCTGCGGCCATACCAACGCGGAAGCCATTATAGGTAGCTTCGTTCCAGTCTTCTTCAACCAGCGCATCATTTTTAATCGTTGTGGACGTGGTATCTGGATAGTTTCTGTAATACGGACCATAACCCAGTGAGTTTCGATCGATCACCTCACCGCTAGGGTTGAAACTACCGCGAACATTATCAATGTAGCCGCCTTGATTATCGCTAAACCCAACCATTCTCAATGCAACATTTTCGCTGAGGGGAAGGTTAATCATCGCTTCCATTTTGTTGCTATCAGCACCACCAGCTGTAGTGCTAATACCAAGGTCAACTCTACCTTCAAACTCACCGATTACAGGCTTATTAGTAATCATTCGCACTGTACCTGACTGCGAGCTAGCACCAAATAATGTTCCCTGCGGGCCAGCTAACACCTCTACGCGCTGAAGGTCAGCAGCATACAAATCAAGGTTACGAGCACCAAATGATACAGGCATTTCATCAAGATAAAGCGCAACGCCCGGAGCAGAACCCTGGGCCGACGAAACAGTTACTGAGCCCTGCTCTGACGCAGAACCGCGGATATAAACTTCTCGAGCGCCAGGACCAATACCTGCGCTTACGACGTTGGGCAGATACTGTACGTATTCATCAAACGTCTGCACATTGAGTTCTTTGAGCGAATCGCCCCCAAGTGCGGAAATAGCAATTGGAACATCTTGCATATTTTCTGCACGCTTTGTTGCAGTCACTATCACTTCTTCGAGTTCCGCACTTGCCATTCCGGCAAAAGAAACACCCATGGCAATCGAAACTGCCAAACTTAGTTTTTTATTTCTGTACATATTTAACCCCCAAAATGAATTTCTGTTCCTACCCAACTCCGAAAAAATCGAAGTATGCGTATGTTTTTACACGTAACTACCAAATACTCCCCCTGTGAAGGCAGAGATACAAATTAAAAAACTAAATCCATTTATAATTTTTGTTTATTAAGCGCCAGGGCTTAAAGTTTGATTAGGTAGGTATGGTGTGACGTTTAAATCCGTTAGAACCACACAAAATACGCCGACACCATAGCACAGGTAATCAGCGATGGCTAAACCAAGGGGCCTCCGAATGGCGGCTAGGTAGAGGCCAAATAGCCCAATGGAGCGGAATAAACTGGATAAATTTGAACTTCGACACAGTCCAGTGCTCTGCAAAACTCAATTAATAAGCTGAATTTTTTCTGCGCTCAGCGAGATGCGCTTGCTCTTATAAAGTGACCCCAGCGCCTGCTTGTATTTCTTCTTGGATACTTTATAAGTGCGGTAGATATCGTCCGGGTTACTCTTGTCGGTGAGACTGGACTCACCCCCGACTTCAGTTAAATGACGAATAATTTGCTCACCCAGATCGTGATCACCTTGCAGTGTAGCCTGGGAAATCAACAGGTCAATCTTGCCGTCTTTACGAATACTTTTAACAAAGCCAGGCAGCCGCTCACCAATTTTTAGTGGACGAAAAGCGTCTGCGCGGAAAATAAGCCCCAGATACTTGTTATCAATCACTGCTTTGTAGCCCAGCTCAGTGCGACCTGCGATTAATAGATTCACCGCCTGGCGAGGCTTGAGCCATACAGTTTCTTCATCCAGATGATGGCTGAGCTTGGTAGAGGCAGCAATGCGATCTGAGTTTTGATCGTGGAACACATGCACCACATAGGAATAACCCACTTCCATAGGCTTCTGCTGCTCGTTGTAGGGCACCAACAGATCCTTGGGTAGCCCCCAATCCATAAAGGCGCCAGCATGATTAATATCGACAACGGTCAGCATTGCACAGTCGCCCACCTGAACCTTGGGTGTCTCTGTGGTTGCAATCAGCAGATCATCGGAATCGAAGTAGAGAAAGACATCAACCCAGTCGCCAATCTCACAACCTTCGGGCACATAGCGCTTGGGCAACAGGATAGTATCCAACTCGCCGCCATCAACATAGACGCCAAAGTCGACCTGCTTGACCACCTGAAGCTTGTTGAATGTACCAATTTCTACCATATCTGTGACTCTCTATCCGGAATAGACTACTGATGGCAGATACTAGTGCCGAGCGAGAGTATACAGCAGTCAGAGCTGGCGCGGCAGAATACTACCTCGCCGATCAGGCCTAATCTAGATCGATGGATTGCTGCCAGATGTCTGGTGTTGAGACTGCTGTGGAGGGGCCGATTCAACCTGGGGCTTGGCTTTTGCGGCCAGGGCCGCCTCTACAGCAGTAACTACATCGGAGACAGTGGCAAATTCCTCAATCTCCTCATCAGTAAATTCAATGGAATACTCATCTTCTAAATCCATTCCAATGGAGAGTTTTTCAAGGGAATCTATATTGAGGTCTTTTAGTGTCATGCCGATTTCGACATGGTTGGATTTTACGGCGGGATTTTCACTAATAAACTGGCAAACGGTTTTTTCAACCGCCGACTGATTGCTATCGTCCATAATATCTAGTCTCTTATTTTATCTTTGTCAGAATCCTGATTCGTGCCGAGCTTTCATCAATTTTTAGGCCCAAACCAAATACGGCAATAACTGCCCCTGCAATCTAAAAGTAGTCTAGAATCCCGCTATACGCAAAATAATAAGACCGCTACGGCCAATCAATCAGGAATCTCTCCATGAGCATAATGTCCGCGCCAGGCTTTAAAAACGTCTGGGTTCTCAGTATTAGCACCGCTCTGGCTGGCTCCATTATCCCTCTGATGATTCTGGCTGGCAGCCTGGCGGGCACCTACCTGGCACCCTCTGCAGACTGGGCGACTGCACCCATTGCCCTGATGATAACTGGCACGGCTGCGGCGGCAATCCCAGTGACTCACCTAATGCGCGCCATGGGTCGCAAAAACGGGTTGCTGGCGTTTATGATGGCTGCCATAGGCACCTGTGGCCTAGCTATTGTTGCCCTGCAATTACAGAGCTTTACCCTTTTCTGTATAACCGCTTTTATGCTGGGATTTTGCAATGCTGCGCTCTTGCAAAGCAGATTTGCTGCCATGGAGGCCGTATCTATTGAGCACAGCTCTACTGCGGCCTCCATAGTACTGGCCGGCGGTATTATTGCCGCCTTTGTTGGGCCTGAGCTGGCTATTCTCGGGAGACAGTTAACCGCCGTAGAGTATCAGGGATCATTTTTTCTGGCTGCCATCTGCATCCTGCTAGGTGCCCTGCTGCTCAGCCTCTATAGGCCCGCACCCATAGCTGAAGCCACTACCAAACATACCTCAACAGCCACCGCCCAGCTGCTGCGCAACCCCTCCCTTTGTCTGGCCGTAGCCAGCGGAGCCATAGCCTATGTGGTTATGTCATTTATTATGACCGGCACCCCCATTAGCATGCATCATTTTCACGGCCATTCGCTGATAGATACAAAATGGGTGATTCAAAGTCATATCGCCGCCATGTTCTTGCCTTCTTTTATTGCTCCCCTACTCTTTAGGTATCTCAATATCCGAGGCATGATGCTGATTGGCCTGGTCTGCTACTGCGCAACAATTATGATAGGTTTTTCAGATACCAGTGTCAGCGGCTTTTGGCTACAGCTAGTGCTGCTGGGAGTTGGCTGGAACTTTATGTTTGTGGCTGGCACCACGCTCTTGCCTGGCACCCACAGCGAGGGGGACCGTTTCAAGGCGCAGGGCATCAATGACTTTACGGTATTCTCCCTGCAAGCAGTTGCGGCACTGAGCGCAGGCTGGGTGATCAATGTAATCAGCTGGCAGCAGATGCTGCTTGGCTGTCTGGTTCCAATCCTGCTAATGCTGGCAATACTGCTGTGGGAGCACCTGCAAGTTCGCAGCATGGTCCAAAGTGCTTACTCTAAGCCCTGAGCCAAGTCTCTAGCCGCGGTAAATACAGCCGCTGGTGCAGGTCTCTTTGATAGTGATGCAGGACAGCTCTGGCAATTCAGGCTTGAGTTGCTGCCAGATCCACAGGGCGAGATTTTCACTGGTGGGGTTTTCAAGACCCTCAATATCGTTCAGGTAATGGTGGTCCAGCTGATCATAAATTGGCGCAAATGCCGCTTTAATATCACCAAAATCCATTATCCAGCCCGATTGCTCTCCCACCGGGCCTTCAATTGCAATCGTCACCTGAAATGAATGACCATGGAGACGCGCACATTTATGTCCCTCGGGGACATTCGGCAGCCGATGGGCGGCCTCGATACTAAACTCTTTATATATCTGCATTTTTGCCTAAAAAACCCTCTAATAAGGCCAGTATATTAGGGCTGCGAACCCGATATGTATATAGCACCAGAAAAAGTTTGACAGCCACCTTCAGTTCGGTAGAATGCGTCGCTCTCTCAGGGGGTGGTTAGCTCAGCTGGTAGAGCATCGCCCTTACAAGGCGAGGGTCACAGGTTCAATCCCTGTACCACCCACCAAAGAGAAAAAGCTTTCACGGACCGGTAGTTCAGCTGGTTAGAATGCCGGCCTGTCACGCCGGAGGTCGCGGGTTCGAGTCCCGTCCGGTCCGCCAATATTAAAAAAGGCCGCTTCGCAAGAAGCGGCCTTTTTTAATATTGGTAGATTGGGCTGCCGGACGAGAACCCTGTTCGACTAATCGTCCTCTAGGACGATTTGGACGCCTTGGCCATCGCAGATGGACATGGCGCTCCGCAGGAGTTGTAAAAGCCAACAGGCTTTTACAATCAGTCCCACTAGATTTACCATTCCGCAATCATTTGTTGCGGACTATCTAGATGCCAATGCTCAACGCCCAGTTTGACCACGCCGTGGTTTTTGTCGCCGACCTCAACAGAGCTTCCGCGGATTTTACTGAGCTTGGCTTTCAAGTCACTCCCGGTGGCTCTCACGGTGTGACTGAAAACGCTCTGGTGATCTTTTCCAATCAAACCTATATCGAACTATTGGCTCTCAAGCCCAGCTGGAATAGCGCGTTAATCAAGCTGGCAATAAAACTCAATATTGTGCAGCGACAGGCGCAGAAAAAAACCAATATCTACAACAGACTTATCAGCTGGATCTGTGGCGATATCGGACCAGTTGACTGGTGCGCACGGGTCAATGA
>DDCQ01000039.1 GCA_002334915.1 Porticoccaceae bacterium UBA2002 | reverse complement strand
GCGGTAATCAGCAGCACACCGACAATTTTCATGGCAATAGCAATAACCAGCGCGGTAATTAGCATCAGCGCCGTGCGCACCAGTGGCACATTAGTGCCCTCCACCGCCGCCAGCTCTGCATCCACAGTAATATTAATCAGTTGCTTCCACAGCATCCCCAGCAACACCAGCACCAGAGCCGCTACCCCATAAATCACCCAGAGATCATTGAGAGTCACCGCCAGCAGATCACCAAATAGCAGGGACATCAGATCGACCCGCACATCTGGCAGCAGTGCAATAACCACTAAACCAGCGGCCAGCGCCGAATGAGAAAGAATGCCCAGCAATGTGTCCAGTGACAAAAAACCGCGCTGCTCCAATACCACCAGTCCCAGCGCCATTATCAGAGGCACCGCAGTGACCGTAATATTTAGATTGACCTGCAACAGCACGCCCAGAGCAACTCCCAACAGGGCGCTGTGGGCCAGAGTATCGCCAAAATAAGCCATGCGCCGCCAGACTACAAAACAGCCCAGAGGCCCGGCCACCAGCGCCACACCCAGTCCCGCCAGCAGAGCATAGACAAGAAAATCAGTCATGGTCACAACCCTCCCCGTGCCTATGCACCCCCTGTTCATCCAGCACCTCGCCATGAACGCTGTGCTGATGGTCATGACGATGAGCATAGATGGCCGTTTCGCCAAAGATATCCAGATAGGCCGGATCCTGAGTTACCTGCTCTGGCCGCCCATGGCAGCAAATATGATGATTCAAGCAAATCACCTGATCGGTGGCTGACATTACAATATGCAGGTCATGGGACACCATCAGCACCCCGCAGTTAAGGCTTTTGCTCAGCTCGCCAATCATTTTATAAAGCGCATTTTGACCATTTACATCGACCCCCTGCACTGGCTCATCCAAAACCAGTAAATTGGGCTTGCGCAAAATAGCCCGAGCCAGCAGAGCCCTCTGTATTTCGCCGCCAGATAGCTTCTGGATAGGCGTTGCCGCCAGATGGCCTATGCCCACGGATTCAAGTGCGCTGTGGCAGGCACTGTGTGAGGCGTTGGCCAGCTGCAAAAAACGGCAGGTCGAAATAGGCAGCGTAGGGTCAATATGCAGTTTTTGCGGCATGTAGCCTATATTAAGATTGGCTGCAGGGACCACCGAGCCGGAGTCGGGTTTCAGCAAACCCAAAATAATCCGCACCAGTGTCGACTTTCCAGCCCCATTGGGGCCTATAAGTGTGGTAATTTCCCCCTGATTGAGCTGCAGACTGATATTGTGCAGCACATGCTTGCCAGTAAAGCCTTTATTGACACTGTCCAGCGCCACTAGTGGACTATTGTTCATTGTCTGTGTCCTCCCGATGCTCGGAACATTGCGGGCAGAGGCCAAAAAGCTCCAGGCATTGGCTCTGCAAGGTAAAATTTGCCTTGTCACTGGCGCTTTGCAGCATGCTATTAATAGTATTATGGGCCACCTCAGCAGCACTGCCGCACTGACTGCAGATCATAAATAGATTACTGTGCTCGCTATTGGGAAAAGGGCAGCCAATATAGGCATTCAGAGAGGGAATGCGGTGGATTAAGCCAAGCTGCAATAAAAAGTCTATAGCTCTATACACCGTAGGTGGCGCAATTGGTTTATTCAGTAGCTCTGATAGCTGGCCCTGCAGCTGATAGGCACCCAGAGGCTGGTGACTCTGCCACAGCAGGCGCAGTACCGATTCCCTGGTAGTGGTCATACGCACCTTTTGCTCGCTACAGAGATCATTGGCGCGGGTTAGGGCAGCACTAATGCAGCGTCCATGGTCATGGGGTTGATGTACAAGTCGCGAATTTGTCAGCATAAAGCCCGCACCGATGTAGGGAATAGGTAAATGATACGTTATAATATAACATTAATAAACGGCTAAATATTCTATGACGCTCCGAATTGCCAAGCCATTGCTTTTAGAGCCCTTAGGGCAAGATTGATCTATGTTAAAAAAGATACAATATAACACTTTGCTGGTAATATCACTGGTTATTACTCTAAATTCAGCCAGCCTAGGTGCAGGCGGTGCTTCTGGGTCATCACCTGGTTCATCAACTGCATCGCCAATTTTGCCGCGACCTGTACCCTTAGTAGTCACAACTATTAAACCTCTGGCCATTATTGCCCAGTCGGCAGCAGGAGATGCCGCCAACATTGAGTATCTGGTGCCCGCCAATCAATCGCCCCATGATTTCTCGTTGCCTGTATCAGCGCTCAAAAAAATTGCCAGCGCTGATCTGGTTGTCTGGATAGGCAGGGATTTTGAGACCAGAAGCGCCAAAACCATGGCACAGATACCCACCAGCAAACTGGTCTCTGTAATTGATCAGATAGCTAGCCAAGCCGATAGCGCAGCACATGACCACAGCGATGGCCATGGGTTAGACCCGCACCTCTGGCTAGACCCGAACTATGGCAATGCCATTGCCGCAGAAATCCAGAGCCGGCTAGGTCTGCCGATAAAAGAGATTTTAGATCAGGACAGCATTCAAGTATTGCAAGCTTCTCTGGCATCCTCGGCAGACAAAACCTATCTGACCCACCATGACGCCTATGCGCATTTTGTTCGCGCCTTTAAATTGCCGGCCGGATTTCCTATTAGGGATATCCGCGGTGATGTTAAAGGGGTAAAAAGCCAGTATCAGCTGCGCAAAACCATGGCCAGCGCCAATATTAGCTGCGTATTTGTTGAGCCCCAGTATCAGGGCAAAGATGCGGCTGTTATTGCTGCCGAATTCGGCCTGCCTCTAGTAGCGCTGGATCCTCAGGGGCTGTCTCAGCCACTAAACAACCATGCCTACAGCGAATTTATCAGCTCTTTAGTGGCGCAATTTAAAGCCTGTTTCCAGTAAATCATGTATCCTTAAAACTTAAATTCCCGTCACAAAAGCACGCTGACTATGGCCTCAAAAACACCTCTGATTCTTGTCGATGGCTCCTCTTACCTGTATCGCGCCTTTCATGCCCTGCCGCCACTGACCAATAGCAAGGGCAAGCCAACCGGAGCGGTCAAAGGCGTGATCAATATGATGCGCCGTTTGCAAAAAGATTACCCCCAGAGCACCCATGTAGTGGTGTTTGATGCCAAGGGAAAAACCTTTCGCGATGAAATTTACAGCGACTACAAGGCCCATCGCCCGCCCATGCCAGACGACCTGCGACTGCAGATAGAGCCAATTCACAAGATTATTCAGGCTATGGGTATGCCAATGCTGGTTATAGAAGGTGTCGAGGCCGACGATGTGATTGGTACATTGGCGCTGCAGGCTACAGCAGCTGAGCAGCCAGTGGTGATCTCCACAGGAGATAAAGATATTGCCCAGATGGTCAATGAGCATATTGTTATGGAAAACACCATGACCAATACGCTGCTGGACAGGGCAGGGGTGATTGAAAAGTTTGGTATTCCGCCGGAGCTGATTATTGATTATCTGGCGCTGCTGGGTGACAAATCCGACAATATTCCCGGAGTGCCAGGTGTGGGTGAAAAAACCGCTCTGGGGTTATTGCAGGGCCTGGGCGGGCTGGATGATATCTATGCCCGCCTGGATGAGGTAGCTGGTCTGGAGTTTCGCGGCGCCAAAACCATGGCTCCCAAGCTTGAGGAGCACAGAGAGCTGGCCTATCTCTCCTACAAACTAGCAACCATTAAAACCGATGTTGAGATGGATCTGGCCCTGGGCGAGTTACATAACGGCAATCCAGACGAGCCAGCTCTCCTTGCTCTGTTTAAAGATATGGAATTTAAAACCTGGATCAAAGAGCTGGAAGACCCAGGTACAGATGCTGCGCCGGCTTCAAAACAAGACCAAAATACCTCGAGTGGAGAGGGCAGTGATCCAGCGCCAGAGATGCCCATGGTAGAAAGGGATTATCAGACTGTTCTTACCCAGCAACAGCTTGATAGCTGGGTGACCAAAATAAAGTCCGCGCCGCTGGTAGCTGTGGATACAGAGACCACCAGCCTCGACTATATGCAGGCACAGCTGGTTGGAGTCTGTGTTGCCGTTGAGCCAGGCCAGGCCGCCTATATCCCCTTTGGCCACGATTATCTGGGTGCTCCAGCTCAGCTCAGCCAGGACACTGTGCTGGCCCAGTTAAAACCATTGCTGGAAGACCCAGATATTAAAAAAGTTGGTCAGAATCTTAAATATGATATGAGTGTACTGGCCCAGCATGGCATAGATCTGCAGGGGGTTGCCTTTGATACCATGCTGGAATCCTATGTGCTCGACAGTGTGGCCACTCGCCATGATATGGACAGTCTGGCTGCAGAATATCTGGGTGAAACCACCATTAGTTTTTCCGATGTGGCCGGCAAGGGCGCGTCACAGCTAACCTTCAATCAGGTCTCTCTGGAAGAAGCCGCTCCCTATGCTGCGGAGGATGCAGATATCACCCTGCGTCTGCACCAGACCCTGTGGCCTGAGGTCTGCAAGCATCCAACCCTGGAAAAAGTTTTTAATGATATTGAGTTACCACTGCTGCCAGTGCTGTCGCGTATAGAGCGCACCGGCGCTCTGGTGGACGGCACACTTTTATTTCAGCAAAGCAGCGAACTGGCAGAGCGCCTGGGCGAGCTGGAAATTGAAGCCTGGGATCTGGCAGGGCAGCAGTTTAACCTTGCATCACCCAAACAGCTGGGCGAAATACTATTTGAAAAACTGCAAATTCCTGTGCTGAAAAAAACCGCCAAAGGAGCCCCCTCGACTAAAGAAGAGGTCCTCCAGGAACTGGCACTGGATTATCCATTGCCCAAGGTGCTGCTGGAGCACCGCAGTCTAGCCAAGCTCAAGTCTACCTACACTGACAAGCTGCCCACCATGATTAATCCGGCTAGTAAGCGTATTCATACCTCCTACCATCAAGCAGGAACGGCAACGGGACGGCTATCATCCTCTGATCCTAATCTGCAAAATATCCCTGTGCGCACCCCTGAGGGGCGCAGAGTTAGGCAGGCGTTTATTGCGGCTCCGGGCTGCAAAATGGTCGCCGCGGATTACTCGCAGATTGAGTTGCGGATTATGGCCCACCTCTCTGAAGACCCAAGCCTGTTAAAAGCCTTTGCCGAGGGCCAGGATATTCACCGCGCTACCGCGGCCGAGGTATTTGCGGTGCCTACTGACCAGGTGACCGCCGATATGCGCCGCAGCGCCAAGGCCATTAACTTTGGCCTGATCTACGGCATGTCGGCCTTTGGTCTGGCGCGGCAGCTTAATATAGGCCGCAAACAGGCAGCAGAATACATTGAGCTGTATTTTCAGCGCTACCCCGGTGTGCAGTCCTATATGAATAATATTCGCCACACCGCTGCCGAACAGGGTTATGTAGAAACCGCCTTTGGCCGCCGGCTCTATCTCCCAGAAATTAACGCCAGAAATGGCATGCGCCGTCAGGCCGCCGAGCGAACGGCTATTAATGCACCTATGCAGGGCACAGCTGCAGATATTATTAAGTTAGCTATGATCCATGTGGACGACTGGTTGCAAAATTCCGACTTGCAAAGCCAAATGATTATGCAGGTACATGATGAACTGGTACTGGAAGTTCCCGAGTCTGAATTAGAGGCGGTAAAACAGGGCCTTAATGATCTGATGGCGAATGCAGCTAACCTGCTAGTGCCATTAGTTGTTGATGTGGGTGTTGGCGATAACTGGGATGAGGCTCATTAAATGCCAAGCCAGTTAAAGTTGCCATTGTCAGCGCCAATAATGGCCTATTCAAAAATAAATAAAAAAGTTTAAACAAAATGGAACTTAGCTAAAAAGCTGTGTCTAAAAAGGGGCAAGACAATTTTGCATCATACTCTCCCCCAACTAGATGTATGCAAAGTAAGACTCTCCAAGTAGTAAACTAAACCCTGATCCGGTAACCGGATCAGGGTTTTTTTATGCCTGCTCCCTTTTCCGGCAGGCCTTGCACCTAGTCTTGGTCCTCAGGAGTCTCAAAATTTGCACTTAACCAGTGATTAAGCAATGACTCCAGCTCATTGAGCCCCTGTTTTTTTAACGAAGAAAAGGTCTGCACTGACAATAGGGTGCAGCCTGGGTCCATATCCCGCAGATGTCTCTCCACCTGCAGCATAGCGCTCTGGGCTGGGCCGCGCTTCAACTTGTCTGCCTTGGTCAACAGAATATGCACCGGCAGCCCAGCCTGAGCAGCCCAGTTAAGCATCTGCAGATCAAAATCCTGCAGCGGATGCCGAATATCCATCAGCAGAACCAGGCCAGCAAGGCTCTGGCGCTTTTGCAGATACTCCGCCAAATGCCTGTCCCATTCCGCCTTCATTGCCCTGGGTACCTTGGCATAACCATAGCCGGGCAGATCCACCAGCCTGCCGCCACTGGCCAGCTGGAAAAAATTAATCAGCTGCGTGCGCCCCGGGGTTTTACTGGTGCGCGCCAGTCGGCCATTGCGAGTCAAGGTATTGATGGCGCTGGACTTGCCCGCATTTGAACGCCCCGCAAATGCAACTTCACAGCCGGCATCTTCCGGACATTGCCTGATTGATGGCGCACTGGTCATAAATATTGCGCTCTGATAGTTAATTGCCGTCGAATCCATAAAAAAGACTATGCCAAGTGGCTGTAAGAAACCGGGGTTATTGGTATATAATGCGCGCGCTTTAGCCAATAGGGCTACTGTCCCATGGTCGCACGTATAAACAGGCGACTATTCTAGCGGATTGCGAGAGTTGAATAACCATGAAAAGAAGCTTTTTAAATATTATTTGTTTGCTGGCAGTATTTTCGGCAAACCAGGCGCTGGCAGCAGGCGATGCGGCGGCCGGCGAATCCAAGGTAGCTATGTGCGCCGCCTGTCACGGCAGTGACGGCAACAGTATGGTTCCCTCATTCCCCAAGCTTGCGGGCCTGGGTGAAAAGTACATGACTGCGCAGCTGCGCCTTATCAAATCCGGCGAGCGCGTTATTGTTGAGATGACAGGTATTCTGGATGCCTCATCAGACCAGGACCTTCAGGATATGGCGGCTTTTTACGACAGCCAAACCATGCAAAATTCTGGCGCACAGGACATTACTCTGGTTGGTATTAGCGACCCAGATGAAGCTTTAGCCTTCGGCGAAAATGTCTACCGTGGCGGCAATATAAAAACCGGCGTAGCCGCCTGCACCGGCTGCCACTCGCCCTCGGGCAAGGGCAACAACCCAGCTGGATATCCAACGCTGGGTGGTCAGTATGCCAGCTATATTGAAAAGCAGCTGTTAGCCTACCGTCGCGGCGAGCGAGTCAGCGGCGGCAATGCCAAGATTATGCAGGGCGTAGCGGCCAATCTTAGTGACAAAGAGATTAAAGCGGTGGCCAATTATATTTCCGGGTTGAACTAGGCAGCCCGGTTGCCATCAAAGGTTGTCGACTTATAGTTAACCGAGCGCAAAGGATATACAGATGACTAGTTGGATTAAACGCCTTACTTTTATTGCACTGATACTGCCCATGGCCATGTGTCAGGCACAGACAGAAAAATATCAGCAGGGTGTGCACTATGAAGTGCTGCCTCAGGCCATCCGAACGGCCAATCCAGATAAGATCGAAGTTAACGAAGTGTTCTCATACACCTGTGGCCACTGCTTTAACTTTGAAGCAGTATTGCATCCCTGGTCAGAGCAGTTAGCCGATGATGTCGATTTTCAGCAGACTCCGGCTGTATGGCAGCCAGCCCTGGAGCCCCATGCTCGCGCCTATTACAGTGCCGCCATGCTAAAGGTTCTGGATAAGGTACATATGCCGATCTTTGAAGCTATCCATGTTAAGCGCGAGGCCGTGCGTACAGAAGCTGATTTTGCGGCCATTTTTGCCGCTCAGGGTATCGATAGCGACAAATTTTCCAAGGCCTACAACTCCTTTGGCATGAGCAGCATGGTCAACCAGGCCAAGGCGCGCGTTCGCGGCTATCGCGTGCAGGGAACCCCGGAGATTATAGTTAACGGCAAGTACCGGGTTAGCACCCGCCAGACCGGTGGCTTTGATGGCATGCTCAGCGTTGCCGACTTCCTGATTGAAAAGGAACGTAGCGCCGCGGCCAAATAATAGCGCTGCGGCAAACTAACAGCGCTGCGGCAAACTAACAGCGCCGCAATTGGTTAAGGGCTAAGCAAAATACGCTGTTAATACAGCGTATTTTTTTGGCCCAAATTCATTCATAACCAGTATAGACCCAAATAACTTTATCTATAAGCGACCTATAGGTACTATAGAGCCCCTTTTTTTACCGACTCAAATCAATAGCCATTATGAAGCCAAGCACAAAGCCGAATAACCCCAACTTTTCTTCCGGGCCCTGCTCCAAGCGCCCAGGATACGATGTCGCCAATTTGGATTGTTCTACTCTGGGCCGTTCGCATCGCTCTTCTGTTGGCAAAGCAGCGCTGGGAAGGGCTTGCGCAGACACCGCCGAAATACTGGGTTTGCCCGAGGGCTATAGAGTGGGGGTGGTGCCCGCATCTGATACAGGTGCCGTAGAAATGATTATGTGGTCG
>DDCQ01000037.1:1203-3193 GCA_002334915.1 Porticoccaceae bacterium UBA2002 | reverse complement strand
AATCATGTCCGGAGTATGGCAATGGCAGCCCCTGAAATATCGACAGTCCGTAATAATTGGCAGCGTGAAGAAGTTCTAGCCCTTTTTAACCAACCTTTTAACGACCTGATGTTTGATGCTCAGGTTGTGCATCGCCGGCATTTTAATCCCAATCAGGTGCAGCTCAGTACACTGCTCTCGATTAAAACCGGCGCCTGTCCAGAAGACTGCAAATATTGCCCCCAAAGTGCCCGCTACGACACCGGTCTAGAAAAAGAGAAACTGCTGCAGATTGAGCAGGTTATTGAAGCGGCCAAAATCGCCAAAGCCAGCGGTTCCAGCCGTTTCTGTATGGGTGCAGCCTGGCGTTCCCCCCATGATCGCGATATTCCCGCCGTGGCCGAGATGATCCGTGAAGTGAAAGCTCTGGGCATGGAAACCTGCATGACATTAGGTATGCTCAGTGAAGGTCAGGCCGATAATTTGGCCAGCGCGGGTCTCGATTACTACAACCATAATCTGGATACATCAAAAGAATTTTATGGCGAAGTGATCACCACCAGAACCTATCAGGATCGTTTAAATACCCTATCCAATGTGCGTAACTCCGGTATGAAAGTCTGTGCGGGCGGCATTGTGGGTATGGGCGAAGAGCAAACAGACCGCGCCGGCTTATTAATGGAGCTGGCCAATCTGCCCGTCCACCCAGAATCAGTGCCGATTAATATGTTGGTCAAGGTAGCCGGAACACCCATGGCCGATCAAGCCGATCTCGACCCCTTTGAATTTGTGCGCACCATCGCCGTGGCGCGATTAATGATGCCTAAATCCTATGTGCGGTTATCGGCAGGTCGCGAAGATATGAATGAGCAGATGCAGGCCATGGCCTTTATGGCAGGCGCTAATTCCATTTTTTACTGCGATAAATTGCTCACCACACCCAACCCCAAAGCTAACAGCGATATGCAGCTGTTCGAACGTCTGGGTATTGCCCCTGAAGAGTATCAGGTGGATAAGGGCAACGAAGAACAGGCCGCTGAGCTCCACCAAACCATTGCCGAGGCCAAGACCGACTCCATGTTTTACCGAGCCGGCTAGGTTCAGCTGTGAACACTATGGATGTAATCTTGCAGGGGGCACTCGATGAGCGCCGTCAGCAGCATCTCTATCGCCAGCGCAGTAATCTCACTTCAAGATGTGCCGCGACGATTATGGTCGACGGCAAGTCCCAGCATAATTTTTGTAGTAATGATTACTTAGGCCTTGCTGGCCATTCAGATATTGCTAAAGCGTTGCAGCAGGGCGCTGATCAATACGGAACCGGCAGTGGAGCCTCCCATCTTATAAGCGGGCACTCTCAGGCTCATGAGCAGCTTGAGCAAGAGCTGGCTGAGTTTACCGGTCGACCTCGCGCCCTATTATTTTCAACTGGTTATATGGCCAATATGGGGGTTATCTCCGCACTGGTGGGTCGCCGTGATCTGGTGCTGCAAGACCGTCTTAATCACGCCTCATTGCTGGATGGCGGCCTGTTAAGTCGTGCAGATCTTCAGCGCTATAAACATGCTAATACAGAGGATCTGGCCGCTAGGCTCAGTGCCAGTAATGCCGAACGGAAATTAGTGGTTACCGATGGTGTGTTTAGTATGGACGGCGATCTGCCGCCCCTTGAAACCATGGCTGCTGTGACCAATCAGCATCAAGGCTGGCTGATGGTCGATGATGCCCNNAGCATTGATCAGGTGCCCATACTGGTGGGAACCCTAGGCAAAGCCTTTGGCACCTTTGGTGCCTTTGTGGCGGGCAGTGAAGCCCTAATAGAAACCTTAATTCAGTTTTCCCGCAGCTATATTTACACCACGGCGCTGCCTCCTGCCGTTGCAGTGGCCAGCTCTGCGAGTTTAAAAATCTTGCAGGCAGAGTCCTGGCGTCGAGAGAAGCTAGTGAGTTTAGTCAGTCGGTTCCGTTTAGGGGCCGAGCAAATTGGTTTAGACCTGATGGACTCCCAGAC
>DDCQ01000037.1:778-1119 GCA_002334915.1 Porticoccaceae bacterium UBA2002 | reverse complement strand
CCCATACTGAAGAGCAAATCGACCAGCTGCTTGAAGCGCTAGAGTCTGTGGGTGCCTAAAAAATCTCAAGCACCTATTGTCATGATTCATGGCTGGGGCACAGACAGTCAGATATGGCACTCGTTTCCTGAACGGCTCTCTGCTAACAGAGACCAAGACTCCCAAATTCAAACCCTTGATTTACCCGGTTTTGGTAATACCCCTGGGCTTGATGATTACAGCGAAGCCAGTCTAATTAACTGGATGGCCCAGCATCTGCCTAGCCACTGCTTTCTCATCGGCCTATCTCTGGGCGGCATGCTCTGTCGGGCTTTTGCGGCTCAGCATCCTGAGCGCGTGGC
>DDCQ01000037.1:0-763 GCA_002334915.1 Porticoccaceae bacterium UBA2002 | reverse complement strand
CATGCCATGGCGAGGGATGATTTTGATGGTTTCCTAAGCAGCTGGACGGAGAATAACCAAACCTGCCTGAAGCGATTTACAGGCCTGCTTGCTCAGGGTGATACGCAGCAGCGGCCACTAATTCGGCAGCTGCGAAGCCTAGAGTCAACTATTGACCCTGTGGCAGGTGGCGCCCTATTACAGCTGCTGGGTAGCCTGGATAACCAACCCCATATGGCTCAGATACAGTGCCCATCCTTAAATATTTTTGGTGAATCTGATGCTCTGGTGCCAGTCGCGGCGGTAGCAAACATTGAGCATAGCCATATTATTTCTGGGGCAGGGCACCTACCTCACTTAACCGCTGCCGATCAGCTAATCGACGTATTAGATAACTTTTTTGAGCGTCAGTCCTACCGTCTGGATAAACAAAAAGTCGCGGAATCTTTTGGCCGTGCTGCCCAGAGATACGATGCCGTGGCCCAACTCCAGCATCGAATGGGTGAGCAGCTTCTAAACAGTATTTCCAATCATCAGGCCCCAGCCAATATTCTTGATCTGGGCTGTGGCACCGGCTATCACAGCGTGCAGTTACAGCGTCGCTTTCCCCAGTCCCAGGTTACCGGCGTAGATATTTCCCCCGGTATGCTGGCCTATGCCCAGACTCAGTATCCAGATTGCCCCTGGCTCTGCTCAGATGCCGAGCAGATGGATTTAGCCACGGGCTCTCAGCAGCTAATCTTTTCCAATTTTGCCCTGCAATGGTGTGATGATTTGGCCCGTT
>DDCQ01000016.1 GCA_002334915.1 Porticoccaceae bacterium UBA2002 | reverse complement strand
ATTAAATAAAAAAGGCCACCTTTTAGGTGGCCTTTTTTATTTAACCGCCGGAACGGCGGATTTGAGCGTAAAGCGCCAGGCTCACAAATTACGCCTACGGCGGAATTTGGATAAGGAGCGCAGCGACGCAGCCCCGCAGGGGTGTTAATAGCCGAAAGGCTATTAAGATCAAATCCTGCTATTGGTCTCGCCATCCTTGGTTTTGCCAAGCACCTTTTAGGTGGCTTTTTTATTTAACCGCCGGAACGGCGGGTTTGAGCGTAAAGCGCCAGGCTAGTCCAAACTTTCAGTTGCAACGTAACCAAAGTAGTTAAAATAACCCTTATGGGCCGATAAAATGTCCTCCAAAAAAGCCCTGTTACCCTACGGTACCAGCTCTAGTGCTCCGGCGATTACTCTGCCAGATACAGCACTATTCCTCTCCGAGCGAGGCTCACTCACCAAAAACTACTTTGAAAACGCCGTCGACCTGTTAAACCGGGAATACGATGTCATACGTCGTCTCGCCGAGCTCAATGAGCTGGTGTACAGTGCTTCCTACAACTTTGTGCCGCGAGTGGGCCAGAGATACCATCTTTATAAAAAGGCCGAGGGCAAATATTTGCTGAGCATGATTGAGAACTGGGCTGCCCATGAGTTTGTCGTCTCTCTGGAATACACAGCCGATAGTGTGTGGAAGGACGTTAGTTCTTTCTAAATGGGCGGCGATCCCATACACTCTCATTGATCAGATAGTGAATAATTTGCCGGCACGGGCAAAGTATTGGCTGTTTGTAAGCTAAGTTAAATACTAGGCTTAGTTAGGGTTGCGGTGGAGTGTTTAATGAAGGGCATGTTGTTTATTTCGTTTTGGACCTGGTGGAGAATCAATACGGCCAGGAGGTAGTGGATGCTGTTCTCGCTGAAGTTGCACCTGAGAATGGCGGTATATATACCTCTGCAGGGGACTATGACCACACCGAATTGGTTGCCCTGGTAGTGGCGCTGAGCAAGCAGAGCGAGGTGACTGTTACTAGTCTGACCAAGAGCTTTGGGATGTATCACTTTGCCGAATTTATTGCCGCCTATCCTCAGCTATTTAAGGGGCTTGACTCTTCTTTTGCGCTGCTGGAAAAAGTTGATAGTTTTATCCATGAAGAAGTTAAGACTCTTTATCCAGGTGCTCGACCGCCAAAGTTCGAATGCACCAAAGTTGATGAACATAAACTAGAATTACTCTACCAGTCACCGCGCTGTCTCGGTGATGTGGCCGAAGGTTTAATTCAGGGCTGTGCCTCTTATTATGGTGAAAAAATCCATGTAAAGAGGGAGAGACTCGGCGACAAGTCTGGGGCCATTGAGCGCTTTACGATTACCAGATAATTACTGTTGCAACCTGGCATTAATCCAACGGTGTAAATCTTCATAGACCTGCTGCCTATTGTGCTCGTTGAGCATTTCATGGCGGCCATCTTGATACAGCTGCATATCCACCTGAGCTAAACCGGCAGCTAACAATGCTTGCCGCAGCTTTTCTACGCCTTTGCCATTGGCACCGACCGGATCCAGGTCTCCAGCAAATAGATAAACTGGCAGTGCTGAATCAATTTGAGCCATGGCCTTTGGTTGCGAAAGCTGAGCCAAGCCATTGAGAAAGTCATACCAGGACTGAGTGCTGATAGCGCCGCCGCACCAGGGATCAGCAATATAGCTGTCCACCATATCATTGTCTGAGGATAGCCAGTCCTTTTCGGTGCGGGTAGGTTTAAAGGCGCGATTAAATGAACCAAAGGATAGCTGTTCAAGCAGGTTGCTGGTATTGCTTGCGCCAACTCGTGCGCGCTCTATCCAGGCCAGTCCCGCAGCGATTTTAAACGCACCGGGGGAGTCATAGTTTGATCCAGATAGAACTAGGCCCACCAGAGGGGTGCTCAGCTGGCGCAGTTGCTGACCATATTGCTGACAAAACCGGGTCGCCATAAATGACCCCATGCTATGACCCATAATAATAAGAGGTATATGCTGCTGGCCCGCCAAGTGGTTAATCAGCTGCCACTGGTCATCTACCATTTGACTCCAGCTGTCACTGTCGCCTATATGATAGAGGCTATTCATAGCCTCACCGGTGCGCCCGTGGCCGCGGTGATCGCCAGCAGTCACCATAATGCCCTGTTGATTGAGATACTGGGCCAAATCGGCGTAGCGGGCACTGTGTTCTGACATGCCGTGCATAATATGCAGCCAGGCTACAGGTTCTTCAGGTTGCCACTGATGATAGTAATGATTGCCATCTGTCCCGCTTTCAAAGGCGATACTCTTAAGCGCCATTTTTGTGCCCCATATTTATTATTTTTAGTCTATTTCCAGGCTAATAAACCATGCCTGCTGCTACATAAATCGCTGTACAGCTAACTGGTTACTACCAGGTAGCAGACTAGCTCGGTATCACCTGCATTGGCAATGCTGTGGTTTAGATCGCCCCGGTAATGTGCGGAATCTCCCTTAGAGAGTTCCGTGCTACTATCCCCGGAAATCAATCTTGCTCTGCCTCTGGTGATAGTCAGCATCTCCTTTGTCCCCTCGCAGTGGGGCGCGCTTACCAGACTTGAGGCAGGCGCAATTTTTAGCTCGTAGAACTCAATATTTTTCTCTTTATGCAGCGGGGAGAGCGTCCGAATCTGGCACTCCTGATCCGAGCGAAACAGGTTGCTCTTATCCTCTCCATGAACCACCTCAATACTGGATGATGCCCAGGGCTGATCGACTAGCTCACCAATGCTCATGTTAAAGGCCTGAGCTATGCGAAAGGTAACAGTTAGAGTCGGGTTGGCCTGGCCGCGCTCAATCTGACTGAGCATTGAGCGGCTTACGCCAGAGGAGGAGGCCAGCTGATCCAATGTCAGCCTATGCTTTTTACGCAGCTCAATTACTTTGCTGCCCATGGCCTGACCAGTGCTGTTTTCAGTGTCTGTCATATACGCCTGTCATATTAGCTGCTGCCATTAAATATCTCTTATAGAAGAAAGTAATCTTGCATAGAGGAAAATGGCCGTCTACGATAATGGAATAAGTTCCTTTATAGTAAACAACTGCGAGGCAAAAGCCAAGATGAAAGCACTGGTTAAAAGGCATTCGGAACAGGGACTCTGGCTTGAAGAGGTACCTGTGCCTGAGATCGGCATCAATGATGTATTAATTAAAATCAACCGCACGGCCATCTGCGGCACAGATATGCATATCTATAACTGGGATAGCTGGGCGCAGTCAACAATTCCGGTGCCCATGGTGGTGGGCCATGAGTTTGTTGGCGAGATTGTAGATATAGGCTCCAATGTTAATGATTTTCACGCTGGACAAATTGTTTCCGGAGAAGGCCATGTGGTCTGTGGTCGCTGCCGCAACTGTCTGGCCGGACGACGTCATCTCTGCGCCCAGACCAGCGGTGTCGGAGTAGATCGCCCTGGCGCATTTGCTGAATATCTGGCGCTGCCCATGTCGAATGTCTGGGAGCACAGCCCTGGTATCGACCTGGATGTCGCGGCGTTATTTGATCCCTTCGGCAATGCAGTGCACACCGCGCTGCAGTACGACCTGCTCGGAGAAGATGTGCTGATTACCGGTGCCGGCCCGATTGGGGCCATGGCCGCTGCCGTGTGCAGACATGCTGGCGCCAGAAATGTGGTGATTACCGATATTAACCCTCAGCGACTTGAACTGGCTAAAACAATGGGAGCCACCCATGCGGTGGATGTCCGCCGCGAAAATTTGGCGGATGTGCAGCGTCAGCTGGGCATGTCAGAGGGTTTTGATGTGGGCCTGGAAATGTCGGGCAACCCCTCGGGTTTTAGAGATCTGCTAGGCAATATGTGTCACGGAGGAAAAGTGGCCATGCTGGGTATTCCCAGCGAAGAGATGGCGATTGACTGGAGTCAGGTGATTTTCAATATGCTAACCATCAAAGGTATCTATGGACGTGAAATGTATGAGACCTGGTACAAGATGTCAGTGATGGTGGAGTCCGGGCTTGATATCTCGGTGGTGATTACCCATCGACTGGGGTTTGAAGATTTTCAGGCAGGGTTTGACGCCATGAATGCAGGCGAAGCCAGCAAAGTAATTTTAAATTGGCCGTAATTGGGAGGCTAGGAGATGTACGACAAATTTCAACAGCATATTAGTGGCCAGTTACGAGCCATTCAAGAGGCTGGCTTATATAAGTCGGAGAGACTGATTAGCAGTCCCCAGGGAGCCCATGTGCGAGTTGGTTCTGGAGAGGAAGTGCTAAACCTCTGCGCCAATA
>DDCQ01000063.1:10134-17613 GCA_002334915.1 Porticoccaceae bacterium UBA2002 | reverse complement strand
GTGCAGCTTTAACGATATGCTGCGCGGCGAAATCAGTATTGATTGGACCCAGATCGATCTGCAGATTCTGCTTAAAGCTGATGGTATGCCAACCTATCACCTGGCCAATGTGGTGGACGACCATCTCATGGAAATCAGCCATGTGATTCGCGGTGAAGAGTGGATTAACTCGGCTCCCAAGCATATTTTGCTGTATCAGTACTTTGGCTGGGATACCCCGGTATTCTGCCATCTGCCGCTGCTGCGCAATGTGGACAAGAGCAAGCTGTCCAAGCGCAAAAATCCCACCAGTATTCTGTACTACCAGCGCATGGGCTATCTGCCCGAGGCGTTGCTCAACTATCTGGGCCGTATGGGCTGGTCTATGCCCGATGAGCGAGAGAAGTTTAATCTCAGCGAAATGCTCGAGGCCTTTGATATTCAGCGCGTCTCTCTGGGTGGCCCGGTCTTTGATGTAGAGAAACTTAGCTGGCTCAACGGAATGTGGATTCGCGACGAGCTTAGCGATGAACAGCTGGCCGATCGCCTGCAGGAGTGGGCTCTAAACCGCGATACATTGATGGCCTTTTTACCCTTTGCCCGTCAGCGTATGGAGACCTTCTCCGATCTGGCGCCATTGGGTAACTATCTGGTATCTGGCATGTTGCCAATTAGCACTGATGACCTAAAGTCTGCGGGCATGGAACAAGATCAGCTTCTAGAAGTGTTGCAATTCGCCCTGTGGCGACTGGAGTCAGTACAGCAGTGGAACAGGGATAACATCTTCAATGCTCTAAAAGCTGTGGCTGATGCCATGGATATTAAGTTGAAACCCTTTCTGGCCCCGCTGTTTATCGCCATTGCCGGCAGCAGCGCTTCGATTTCGGTAATGGACTCAATGAATTTGCTCGGTGCCGATATGTCCAGAGCCCGTTTGCGACATGCCATAGACCTGCTTGGCGGCGTGGGTAAAAAGAAGCTCAAGAAAATGGAAAAAGCCTATGAGCAACTGGCCTGAAAGCCCTTATTTGAGGGAAAACAGGCTTGACTTGATAGGAGCCGCTCCCTATTATGCGCGTTCCTTTTTTGGGGCCTTAGCTTTTATGCCCCGCGGGTGCAGCTGGTCACAGCTGAGCAGTAAATTGATACTTTAAGTATGCCGAATTACCCTGACATCGGTGTGCAATATTATTGGGGCCTTAGCTCAGCTGGGAGAGCGCAACACTGGCAGTGTTGAGGTCAGCGGTTCGATCCCGCTAGGCTCCACCAAATAAAAAACCCCCACACGCATGTGTGGGGGTTTTTTATTTGCCGGNNGCCGGAGATTAGTGGGAGTGAGTTAAGCCCCGGTTCACTAAATTTGCGAAGCAAATTTGAACGCCCTCTAGGGCGGCCCCGAAGGGGTGAGTCGCAACGCGACGAATCATCCCGCGAGGACGATACTGCCGTCCTTAAGCAGAGAGCACCCATGTGTGTGGGTTTTTTATTTGCCGGAGATTTACATCAAGCTCTACATCCAGTGCAGCAATATCTCCCCAGTCTCAGCAGATTCCCGGGCCAGCTCCTGAGCCTTATCTCCAAACAGTTCCTCCACCCGCTCCCGGCGAATTTTCATGGTCGGAGTAAGCACTCTATTTTCGATAGACCAGGGCTCGGAAGATATGATCACCGCCCCAATTCTCGCGTGCTTGTCCACTTCAGTATTTACCGCCTTAACCCGTTCCAACAGGGCCGCTTCTAGGGTCTCTCTGGGCTGCTCAAGAGCTATGGTGCTGAGCACAGAGGTCATGACTGTTTTCGAATAGCCTCTGCCCAGCAGACAAATCTGCTCGGTATAGGGGTTTTCGGCAAAGATATTCTCGATAGGAGTAGGGGCCACAAACTTGCCCTGAATAGTCTTAAAGTAATCTTTAACCCGTCCGGTAATATAGTAAAACCCATCTTCATCAATGCGTACCTTATCTCCCGTGTGCACCCAGCCGTCAATGAAGGTCTCGGCGGTTTTCTCTGGCATATTGTAATAGCCCGGTGAGCAGCCTGCGGCTTTGACCAAAAGCTCATCTTCATCGGTAACCCGGACCTCAACATCAGCTGTTGGCTTGCCAATAGAGCCAATGCGACGCTCCTCTTTGCGAGACACAATGGGCCCCATGCATTCTGTTTGCCCAAAGCCTTCCATCAGGCAGATACCGAAACGGTCGTACCAGTGAATCAGTGCTGGAGGGGTTGGTGCAGCAGCGGTCAGGAGATACTCAGCCTTATCCAGGCCCAGTTTTTCGCGAATCATTTTTCCAACGCCCTCGGCATCTGCCTCAAGGGCGGCATCCACCGCATCCTGAGAGCCAAATTGGGCAATAATGCCCTGCTGCAGTTGCTCCCAGACTCGCGGCGGGCCAAACATAAACGCTGGACGACAGAGGGGCAGGTCGCGCAGCAGGGTGGTTAGGTTTTCATTAAAGTGGACTTCACCGCGGTTTACCAGGGAGCTGCCTTCCACCAGTTGGCGCTCGGCAATATGGGCCAGGGGCAGGTAGGAAAAGAGCTTTGCGCCCACTGCCATAGAAAATGTACTGCTAAAGCGCGCGACTGGAATTAGGTTTGAGCTGTGGGTCTGCATAACTCCCTTGGGTACGCCGGTGGTTCCCGAGGTAAACACCAGAGAGACCAGATCATCGGCCTGACACTGATAGTTGGGCATACTGCCCCTGTGAGGTGCGACCAGATCTTCCCAGCGCAGATGCTCTTCGGCAAGTTCGACTCCGGGCAGGGTGATTAGCAGAATACCCTCAGGCAGCACATGTCGCACCTGGTCCCAGTTTTCTGTCTCGCCCACAAACAGTACCTTCATATCGGTAAAGCTCATTATATAGTCGGCAGTTTCACCGGGCGCGGTGGTAAACATGGGCACCACCACATGGCCAGCGGCGCAGGCGCCCAGATCGGCAAAATACCAGTGGGCGCGGTTGCGTGACAACAAACCAACGCATTGCCCGGTGGTTGCAAAGCGAGACTCAAACCAGCAGGCCATTGCATTGACTTCAGTGTGGGCCTGGCCCCAGGTCCAGTCGATGGTGGCATCACCAGTTCGCTCTTTGAGCCATACCTGGTCCGGGTGCTGACTGTTCCATTGATTGAGATAATCTGTGTAGGTGCTAAACATGCTGGATATCCATTTTTATTATTATTTTTGCTTATACTCGGTAGTTTATAAATTCGCGGTAGCTAACACAATGCCTCATTGGCGTACCCCAATTTGTGGGCCTGCTATTGCACTAGGTTGTAATCCTCAGCTCAGTAATATAGTTTTACTAAAATAATAAAATTTCGGCCCCTCCATGTCAGAGAACAAAATAAAATATCCACTGCTTAGTGATCAGGCGGTGATTGAGCGTGTTTTCAACCATATAGATAACAACACCACCGATTTGGGTGAGACAGTTTGGCGTGAACCTGCTGACAACTATTATTCCCAGCAGCGCTTTGATGCTGAAATTGCGCTGTTCAGGCGTCTCCCGGTGGTCTATTGCCCCTCTGCGGCCCTGCCCCACAGGGGCAGTTACATTGCTCGCACATCGTTGGGAACGCCTCTGGTGGTAGTGCGGGGCCTGGATGGTGAGGTGCGCGCCTTTATCAATGCCTGCCGTCATCGCGGCATGCAGGTGGCCAGTGGCAATGGTTGTTCGCGAGCCTTTGTCTGCCCCTACCATGCCTGGACCTATAATCTTGAGGGCAATCTTAAGCATATTCCCGGGGAAGAGGGGTTTCCTGGTGTGGACCCTGACGAGCATGGTTTGGTTCAGGTGAGCGTCCGTGAAAAGGGCGGTATTGTCTATGTAATGCAGGAAGGCGAGATTACAGAGGATATGCTGGCTGATTGCCTGGACTATTTTAGCCCCGAACAGCAGATGTTTGAGACCGATGAGATGGTCGATGAGGCCAATTGGAAAATCCTTAATGAGACATTGATGGAGGGCTACCATATCAAGTCTCTGCACAGTGAGACTTTTTACCCCTATGGTCTGGATAATCTCACTCTAGTGGAGACCTATGGTGCCAATTCCCGAGTGACCTTCCCCTTTCGGCGTATCGAAAAAATGCGCGATGTAGAGCCAGGCGAGCGTCGCATTGACGGGCTGGTCACCTCGGTCCATCTGCTATTTCCCACGGCCAGTGTCTCTGTGCTGTCCAAACATACCAATCTGGCGATTCTTGAGCCCCTGAGTCCCACCAGTTCAAAGTGGGTGCTGTATCGCATGGTTAACCGAGCTGGGGATGGGCAGGGCATTCCTCTGCAAGAAGCCCAGCGAGATGCGTTGTTTGTGGGTGATTCAGGTCAGGTTGAGGATCGCGAGGCGGCTCGTGCTATTCAGGAGTCTGTGGCCAGCAATGCCAATAGCCACTTTACATTCGGCTATTTCGAGAAGGCCATTGTTAATTTCCACCAGCACCTGTCTAAATATTTAGACTCTCAATAACCTGTGTTGCCACATTAAAGAGTGGCAGTACTCTCTGGTCGCTAAAATTGCAGTGCGTCCTGTATACCTCTCGAGGCTATTTTTGCAAAATAACTAGCTAAATTTTAATTTAAGTCATAGTCCGACCAGCCGCGCGGTAATGTGCGACCTTATTCACCACTGGAGAATTTTTATGTCTTTGCCACCGATTTTGTCCGACCGACTCCGATTGCCAATTGTTGCTGCACCACTGTTTATTATTTCAAACCCCGACCTGGTGATCGCCCAGTGTAAGGCTGGTATTGTTGGCTCATTCCCTGCACTGAACGCACGCCCCGCGGAAGAGCTTGATCGTTGGCTGGAAAAAATAACCACTGAACTTGCTGAATATGATGCAGAAAATCCCCATGCACCCTCGGCACCATTTGCGGTGAATCAAATTGTACATTCCTCTAATGACCGGCTTCAGCACGATGTTGAAATGTGTGTTAAGTGGAAAGTGCCCATAGTGATAACCTCGCTGGGAGCAAAAGAATTTGTCAATGAGGCGGTGCACTCCTACGGAGGCATAGTGCTGCACGATATTATTAACAATAAATTCGCCAAGAAAGCGGTGTCCAAAGGGGCCGATGGTGTTATTGCGGTTGCCGCTGGTGCCGGCGGTCATGCTGGGGCGCTGTCACCATTTGCTCTGGTGCAGGAGATTCGCGAGTGGTTTGATGGGCCTCTTTTGCTCTCTGGGTCTATTGCCAATGGGGGTGCGGTACTAGCATCGCAGGCTATGGGGGCTGATCTTGCCTACATTGGCTCTGCCTTTATCGCCACCGAGGAGGCAGATGCTGTCCACGGCTACAAGCAGTGTATTGTCGACCATGGTGCTGATGATATTGTTTTGAGTAATTTGTTTACCGGTGTCTCAGGCAATTATTTGAAACCCTCGATCGAAGCGGCCGGGCTGGATCCGGATAACCTGCCTGAAAGTGATGCCTCCAAGATGAGTTTTGGCTCTGGTGGTAGCTCTGAGTCAAAGGCATGGAAAGATATCTGGGGCTGTGGTCAGGGCATTGGCGCAGTCAAATCAATACAGACAACCCAGGCGCTTGTGGATCAGCTGGCTGTGGAATATCTCGACGCCAAACAGAAACTGGCTTGATAAAGGCCGCCAGGCGCCCTAGCTATTGGGTTTGGCAAAGCAGGGCACCTGCAATTTCTGCTTGTTGATCAGCTCAAAGAACTCGTGATACTTGTTTTGAATACAGTAGTTATGAGCCAGGGCCTCGGCGGCGGCCCTGTAGTCGTCGCTGTCCTCGCCCATGACCTCTTTGGCTAAATGAAGCACCACGGTCAATGCATTTTCTTCCTCGGGCCAGTTTTCAACTAAACCCTCCAGTGCATAGAGTTGGTTGTAGCGCTGCATTAGCCGGTACTCGTCACCTGGTCCCGCTTCCTCAAGAGCAATTATTTCCTTTACCAGCGGTATGGCGGGGGCATAGTTCTCAGTAAAAATAAGAAACTTGTAATAGTAGTCTCTGGTTTTTACCGTGGTTGAGTGGGCCTTGCCAAATACCTGAGTCGCCAGTGTATAGGCGCTTTCGATCTGCGAATGATTGGGGTTAAAGCGCCTGGTCTCTTCATAGCTGCGATTAATATTTCTAAGCATAATAATGCACATTTGGTTGGTTTCACCATGGCGGGCAATGCACTGTGGAATTGCCTTTTGACTGCGGGCAATCACCTTATCCCAGCGTTTTCTGGTGAGTTCCCTGTCAATTTTAAGAATTGCCTTATCAAGCTTTTTCTCAGACCAGATGCGGGCTTCGGCCTGAGTTGACAGGCATAGCATAATAAAAACAAGAGCAGTGAGCAGTGCGGGAAAAGTAAAGTTAATACGATTTTTCATGGCCTAGTCCCCTCAAACTAAAAAATACCATTGTTTAAAGTATAGGATAAGAATTTTGATCAGGAGCAAAATTTGCTATCGGTGATTTAGATAGCGACAGACAGCGCAGAATGCTGTTGCTTGCTATTATTATGTCATATACTGTGCCATTAAAACCAAAAGACTATTCAGCACCAATCAGGGATACAACAATGACAGACTGCACAGCGTTATGGGTGGATCGGACGGAGATTGCCAAAACCAAACAGGTGACGACCCTGATAGCACCCTTGGCTGAGGGAGATGTGCTGGTTGCCATAGATAGGTTTGGACTTACCGCCAATAATGTCAGCTATGCAGTTACAGGTGATAGCTTGAATTACTGGCAGTTTTATCCCGCCGAGGGTAACTGGGGCATAGTGCCAGTATGGGGCTGTGGCACGGTTATTCAATCTAACTGCGGAGATATTCCGGAGGGTGAAAGACTCTGGGGCTATTTTCCCATGGCCAGCCATGCGGTATTGACTCCGGGCAGCATTCATACAGACTACTTTATGGATGTGGCTGAGCGCCGCCGCGAGTTGTCCCTTATCTATAATCAGTTTCGCCGCACCGCGGCAGAGCCAGCGTTTTTGCAGAAGATGGAAACAGAGCGCTGCCTGCTATTTCCACTATTTATGACCTCCTATTTGATTTATGACTACCTGATCGACAATAGCTTTTTTGGTGCTCAGCAGGTGGTGATTGGCTCGGCCTCCTCCAAGACCGGCTTTGGGCTGGCGCAGATGCTGCACAATGACCCTGAAGTAAAGCAGTCGCTGATCGGCGTGACCTCCCCGGGCAATGTGGATTTTGTTAAGGGTCTGGGTTGCTGTGATCAGATAGTGCTGTACAAAGAGGAGGATGAGATTGATGCCTCCATACCTACCGCCTATGTGGATATGTCTGGTGATGCCCGGTTGACCATTAGCCTGCACAACCATCTTGGCGACAATATGGTTGAGAGCTGTATGGTGGGCGCTAGCCACTGGCAGGAAGGCGGTAAGGTTGGCGAGTTACCAGGTGCGCGTCCGAGATTCTTTTTTGCTCCGGGGCAAATTGAAAAGCGCAATAAAGAATGGGGACCAGGAGTGGTGATGGTCAACGCCATGACCGCCAGTGCAAAAG
>DDCQ01000063.1:9261-10123 GCA_002334915.1 Porticoccaceae bacterium UBA2002 | reverse complement strand
AGCACAGGTTTAATGGTTAGTCTATGAAAAAACTGGCCGCTGTTGTAGTCCTGTTAATACTTGCTGGTTTTGCCGGCTGGCAAAAGCGCGTTGAATTGCTGGTTTGGGTAGCGCCCAAACTGCTCGAGATCACCAGTCCCGTGGCAGAAAACAGAGAACTAAACTGGTCGCAGGGCCCTGAGATGGCAGTCGCTGAGCCTGCAGATCGACCGCCTAATATTGTGCTTATTGTCACCGATGATATGGGTTTCAACGATATCTCCCTATACAACGGTGGTGCTGGCGATGGCACATTGCAGACCCCCAGTATTGATGCCCTGGCCCAGCAAGGCGTGACCTTTACCAATGGCTACGCTGCCAATGCAGTCTGCGCGCCTTCACGAGCGTCGATCATGACCGGTCGCTATTCCACGAGGTTTGGATTTGAATTTACCCCATTCTATAAAACAGGGGTGACCATTTTTCGCTGGATGGAAGAATTAAACCCCAGTCCACTGCCCCTTATTTTGGATGAAGCCAGTGCCGCAACCATGAAGCCCATTCAAGAGCTGGGCCTTCCATCTTCAGAGATTACTATCGCTGAATTGCTTAAACAGCAGGGCTATTACACTGCCCATGTAGGCAAATGGCACCTTGGGTCTGTGGACGACATGGTGGCGACTAATCAGGGTTTTGATGACAGCTTGGAATTAAAAGGGACCCTCTATCTGCCGCAGGATCATCCGGATGTGGTTAATGCCAAAGTAGAGGGTGACCGGATCGATCGCATGGTTTGGGCTACTGGCACCTATGCGGCAACATTCAATGGTGTTGGCGAAGCGGGCGAGTATTTTAAGCCCAGGGGTTATTTGACTGACTACTA
>DDCQ01000063.1:0-9199 GCA_002334915.1 Porticoccaceae bacterium UBA2002 | reverse complement strand
ATATTGAAGATCATCGTCTGCGGGTGTACTCCGCTATGATTCGCGCTGTGGACCGCAGTATGGCTCGTGTGGCCCAGGCTTTGGAAGATAACGGCCTAACTGACAACACATTAATTATTTTCACCAGTGATAATGGCGGGGCAGGCTACATAGGCCTGCCCAATGTCAATAAGCCCTATCGCGGCTGGAAGCTAAACCATTTTGAAGGGGGTACCCATGTGCCCTTTATGGCGAAGTGGCCAGCGCGGATTGATGCGGGCTCCAGCATGGAAGTGCCGATTCACCACAACGATATTTTCACCACTATTGCTGCCGCGGCTGGCGTGCAGGTTCCCCAGGATCGCAAAATAGATGGGGTGGATTTACTGCCCTATATTCGCAAAGAGACCTCTGATGCGCCCCATGAAACTCTATTTTGGCGGGAGGGGCATCAGCAGACAGTGTTGCACCAGGGCTGGAAGTTAATCCGCGCCGAGCAGTCGCATTTGCCGCAGCCTGCGCCTATGGCCAAGTGGTTATTTAATCTGGCGGTGGATCCGACAGAGCAGAACAATCTGGCGGCTCAGAACGGCGAGAAGGTGGCGGAGCTTGAGGCTTTACTGGCAGGCCATAATGAAGAGCAGGTGGAGCCGCTTTGGCCCAGTGTTTTTAATTCGTCGCAGCTGATTGATAAGACTACCAATGAACCTTATGAAGAGGGCGATGAGTTTATCTATTGGCCGAATTAACGATCTATTCTTTCATCCACAAAAAAGCACAGCCGAGGCTGTGCTTTTTTGTATCAGAGACAGACCGCTAAATCGTCAATCCGCCATCCACAACAATGCATTCGCCATTGGTATAACTGCCCGCATTAGACACCAAATATAGCACTGACCCAGCCATCTCATCGGGCTCGGCATGGCGGTGCATGGGGATGGTGGCAATGGCCTGGTTATAGATCTTCTCATCACTAAACAGGGCGCCGGCAAACTGTGTTTTGGTCATGCCAGGCAACAGTGCATTCACTCGAATACCCAGCCCGCCGCACTCTTTGGCAAAGGCTTTGGTCATATTAACCACAGCAGCTTTGGAAATAGAGTAAATGCCCTGCATTGGCCCGGGCTGCAGCGCATTGATAGATGCGGTATTGACGATTGAGCCGCCACCGTTCTCACGCATTATTTTGCCTGCTTCGACAGACATAAAGAAATAACCGCGAATATTTACATCTACGGTCTTGGTATAGGCGCCCAGGTCTGTATCCAGAATATGACCGAAGTAGGGGTTGGTCGCCGCATTGTTAATCAGAATATCCAGCTTGCCGTGCATCTGCTTGATCTGGGCAAAGCAGTTTTCGATATCACCCATATTGCCCACATGGCAGGCCAGCGCTTCAGCACTGCCACCAGCTGTGGTAATAGCATCTGCCACGGCCTGGCAGCCATCAATCTTGCGACTGGAGACAATCACATGGGCGCCTTGCTCGGCCAGTAACTTGGCGATGGACTCGCCGATTCCGCGGCTGGCGCCGGTGACAAGGGCAACTTTGCCGGTGAGATCAAATAGATTGGTAGCCATGGTTTCTCCTGGTTTTTTATTGGGTTAAATTATTTGCATGGGCCACAATCTCAGGCCTCATTAAGTTACGGTTTGTGCAGTAGGTCTGGCGATCTTTACTGGCCAATGTTTTGGCCAGGCTAAAAGCCTCTTGCTGCAACTGATCCTGTGGATAAATGGCGTCGACAATTTGCAGTTCGGCACATTCTAGCCCTGTGTAGGCAACTCCGGTCAGCATCATATTTTTGACTGCCTGCTGGTTGGGCAATAGCTGGCCTATATCACTGGATACCTGGGTAAAGGGGATTTTAATATCCACTTCAGGGTAGCAGAAGCGGCCGCGGTCAGAGCGCATCAGGCGAAAGTCTGTTGCGCTGGCTACAATAGCGCCACCTGCATAGGCATTGCCATTAATACAGGCAACTGTGGGCGCACTAAGCAGTGCAAGACGGCACAGTAATGTTTCAAAGGCAGTTGTGAATTCCCTGCGGTCAGCATCGTTTAGTGGCAGCAGCCAATCCAGGTTAATGCCTGTGCAAAAGGTTTTTTCATGGCTACAGGTCAGCAGCAGGGCTGTGTTGCCATGGTACTGTTCGACTATGTCGAGGGCGGCGAGATATTCCTCTACAACCTCTGTGGTCAGGCGATTGTCACCGCCATTCTCCGCATTGGTCAGGGTCAGAATATGGACGCCATCGGTGAGCTGTAAGTTCATAGTTGTCATATTTAATTTCCGCGACTGGCTCTTTATTAGTATCCGGCACTGCCGTTAACCAACTGCTTGTAAAATTTCTGGTCGAGTAGCTCGTACTGTTTGGATTTTGGCTGGCGCACATAGATAGGCTCATCCACCTGGTCCAGATGATAGGCCTGTTGTTTTAGCTTGCCTTTAAATAGCTTGAAGGTACCGGTTGTATCCTGTTCCTGCTCGATGCGCACAAATACCGGACGGGCAAAAACGGGCAGTTCGCGATCGACAAATTCAGTAAACTCTGCCGCATTAAATTGCTGTCCTGGGATCAGTGTAATCGCGGCCATGCCAGCTTTACCCTCGGCGCCTGGTATATCCACACCGTAGACATTGCTGATCTCAACTTGGTCGCAGGCATTGAGAATCTCGCCCACCTCATTAGTGGATACATTTTCCGCGCGCCAGCGGAAGGTGTCACCCACGCGATCCACAAATTGGTAATGGGGCAGGCCCATCGCAAAGCCGACATCCACAGTGCGAATCAGATCGCCGGTATTAAACCACCGGTCACCGGGCTCGCGCAGATCGGTCAATATTTTATCATTGGTGGCATCGGTATTTTTGTAGCCATCAAATTTATAACGATCATCAATCTGGCCCAGCATCAGGCCAGCTTCACCTTCCTCTACTTCGATAACTTTGCCATTTTCGTCCAGCACAATTGCATCGTTCTCAATATCGTATTTCACCAGCATTACCACCACAGAGCCGGTGCCAATAGTGGAGTCTTTGTTAAGAATATTCAGAAACGAGACATTGCCTTCACTGGAGCCATAGATTTCAGTAATGCGCTTAACCCCAAAGCGATTGCGGAAGGTATCCCAGACATCCGGACGCAAACCATTGCCAAGCATGGTTTTTAATGGATTATTTTTTTCCTCAGGGCATTCAGGGGCCATAGCCAGATAGCGGCACAGCTCGCCAACATAGACAAATAATGTGGTCTGGTACTGCTGAACCTCAGGCCAAAACTGCGAGGTAGAAAAGCGGCGACGCACAAACATCGACGCCCCAGAATGAAGGCTGCTGCCAATACCCAGCAAAAAGCCCGTGGCATGGTACAGGGGCAGGCAGATATACATGCGATCTGAAGGCTTGGCATGAAAGCCTATCGTCGAATAGGGCTTGGCCGCAGACATAATCTTGCGGTGATATACCAGGGCGGCCTTGGGCAGACCAGTGGTACCAGAGGTAAAGATATACAGGGCAATTTCACGAGCCGCGATATCTTCGGTTACCGGCAGATTGTCGGTTGGCATATTCGCTATAGTGGCACTGAAATCCGTTGCCCAGTTGGGCGCATCGGCCTCAATAGCCTTATCGGCTATCCAGAGGTAATCGCTATCCGCCAGATCGAGTTCCGCTTTAACAGCCTCTACAGATGACAGCAGCTCCTGACCAACCAGGCACTTCTTGGAGTTGACGGTGCTAATACAGTGGGCCAGGGGACGGTCAGTCAGGCCAGTATTGATCATGCCGGCAGTAGCACCGATTTTGGCCAGGGCAAACACAGCGCAGAGCAGTTCGATACGATTCTCAATCAGCACCGCAACACAGTCGCCGCGGCTGACACCCTGCTTTTCAAGGCTGTGAGCAAACTGATTTGTCAGAGCATTAAACTCAGACCAGTTAAGCTCTGTACCTTCACAGATAATCGCAGATTTTTTTGGGTATTTGGCAGCGGTCTGCTGGAACATCAGGCCCAGGGAGCTTTTGGCATCATCAGCTGGGGGCTTAAAGAATATTAGCGTGGGCGCAGCTTGGACAAAATTCCACACCACGCGGAAAAATTCAATAACTTTGCTCATTACAGGCCCCTGACTTAATTTTAATAGTTGGTATTGCTTTTTTATTAATATGACAATCTTTGTGACAATATAATACTCAATGCCATTATACTGAGTATATCGGAGTTAATCCCATTTCTGGATAGCTCGGCTGTAAAAAGAAAGCCCAGCCGGTCATAGGTGTGCAGGCTACTTTATGGGCAGGGTTAAGATTGATGGCGCTATTGGACTATTGGACTATTGGGTTATTGATCCCAAGCACAGGATTATTTACTTTAGCGGGAAATTATAAAACCAAAACAAGAGGCTATTACAATGTCAGATATTCCAGTTTATATGGTGGTTAACCTAAAAGTGACCGATGCCGATGAGTACCGTAAATACGAAAAGGGTTTTTTCCCGATTCTAAAAAAATACGGCGGCAGCTTTTTAACCTTTGATGACAACCCCATTACTTTGGAAGGTGTAACACCGAGAGAAGGGCGCATGATTATTTTTAGCTTTCCCTCCGAAGAGATAGCCAATGCCTGGTGGACCGATGCCGAGTATCAGCAATTGAGTGCATTCCGCCGTGCCGGTACCCATATGGAATTTCTCACCATGGTGCATGGGTTGCCACCCAGAGGTTAAACGCCAATCAGGGCACCAGGCTATAGGTCCAGGGTAACAGGCCCCTGAAAAGACTCCCCATTAAAAAAGAATGCAGCTCTTGTGGGGTTGGGTAGTTCCACCAACAAATCGGTCTTTAATTCGACCTGCCGCACTGTCCACCCCCCTGGCATCTGACGGGTCTTGGTCGCAGAGGAACCCATAAAGCCAAGGGTGCCCTGGTTAACGGTAGGCACATAATCCCTGCCATCGGCAAAACTCATTATCTCGATTGTGCGGCCTGCTTTAAACAGCAGATTGTGGTGTTTGTCTACATGGACAAGTATCAGTCCATCGTAGGGATTGCCGTCCGGGGCTTTTTCCATATGACCCGGGCGCGCCACGCGCATAAACTGTCGACCATCAACCTCCATTGTCTCAACTGGTCCATCTTGCTCAGCATCAGGAGAACGCCGGAAATAGGCTAAATCCATTGTCGCAAAGCCAACGCCGGACTTGATAAAGCCCGCTGGTAGCGACAGGGCATCGAACTGCTCGGTGCTTATAGGCTGATGACTCAGCCACACATCGCGGGTGGCCGCTTGCATAATTTCGGCGACCATTTGCCCACCGACATTATTCCAGTTGCAGGGGTAAGACTGGTTACCCATGTCATCAGGAGCCTGTTCTGACAGAGGCTCAATACTGGCTTTACTTACTGTAGTCATGCTCTTTACCTAAACAACTGTGACTGGATGGCCGCGCTTTGCTGTGCAAAACTGGCCCAGAGCAGGCATAGTTAACCCGTCCCGCTCGCCATTAGTATCATATAATGGCATAATCGCTGTCAATATAATAAGACGATGTAATAAGCAGCGGTGGCGGCAATAATAATAGGGGAACCAACGATGATTTCAGCAATAGGTATTTGGAGCGCAGTTGCACTGGTATATGCAATATTTTGGGCCTGGTATGTGGGCCTCAAAGGCAAGTTATCCCAGGCGGAAGTAGAGCAGTATATGCAGCGCTTTGAAGCCAGTGGAATGCCCGCCGACAAGCTCGACAATCTGCATAAGTTCCTGGCTAAAGACGATGGTCGCGAATGGTTTATGATTAACCTTCTGGAATTAAAATCGCCCAAGAGAGAGTCGGCCAAGCTACTGCAGAGCTACAGTAAAACATTTATGGCGGGCATGTTTAAGCGCGGTGGCCATCCGTTTTTTATTGCCAATGCCCGGGCAAAAAATATTGAAAACCTGCACTGCGATCAGGCGGATAACTGGACCTCAACGGGTATTGTTAGATATCGCAGCCGTCGAGACTGCGCCGAGACTCTTTTGGATACCTTTGGCAGCGACCACCATGCTGACAAGCTGGCCTCTCTGGAAAAGACTCTGGCTTTTCCGGCGACGACCAGCTTACTGATGGGTTCGCCGCGGGTGCTGGTGGCAATGGGTCTGGCCCTGATTGCAGCCCTGACACAAATTCTACTCCTGTAAAATAATAACGAGAATACTATGACCGATAACGCTCTGTTTCAGCCATTTCATCTGGGAAACCTGCAGTTAAAAAACCGCATTGTCATGGCGCCCATGACCAGAAACTTTTCTCCCAATAACAATATTCCCGGTGACAATGTAGTCGACTACTATCGTCGTCGCGCTGAGGGTGGTGTTGGGCTGGTGATTACCGAGGGCACCTGTGTTGGTCATGCGGGAGCCAGTGGTTACCCCGGTGTGCCTTACTTCCACGGTGAAGAGCGCCTGGCAGGCTGGAAGAAGGTGGTAGATGCTGTACATGCCGCCGGAGGAAAAATAGCGCCCCAGCTCTGGCATGTGGGTGCAGTGCGTAAATCCGGTACGCCTCCAGAGGGCGATGTGCCCGGTTATGGTCCCTCGGGTATGAATGTGCCGGGCAAGGTTAATCGCCAGGTGATGACTCAGCAGGACATTGATGATGTGGTGGCCGCCTTTGCTCAGGCTGCCGCAGATGCCAAAGCCATTGGCTGTGATGCAGTTGAATTGCACGGTGCCCATGGTTATCTGATTGATCAGTTTTTCTGGGAAGGTACCAACCAGCGCGATGACCACTATGCTGGCTCCATCGAAAACCGCGGCCGCTTTGCCGTCGAAGTCATTAGTGCGGTGCGCGCTGCGGTCGGCCCGGACTTCCCGGTTATCTTGCGCTGGTCCCAGTGGAAGCAGCAAGACTACAGCGCTCGCTTGGCTGTCACGCCAGAAGAGCTAGAACGATTTCTAATGCCATTGTCAGAGGCGGGAGTGGATATATTCCACTGCTCACAGAGACGCTTCTGGGAACCAGAATTTGAAGGCAGTGAATTAAACCTTGCGGGCTGGACCCAAAAGATCACCGGCAAGCCAGCGATTACCGTGGGCAGTGTAGGTCTGGATGCAGACTTTACTCCCAAGCCTGGCGAAGCACATTTTAAAGAAGCTGACCCCGCCAGCCTGGATACATTGCTGCACCGCCTTGACCAGGATGAGTTTGATCTGGTGGCTGTGGGCCGCGCGCTGATTTCAAACCCAGACTGGGTTAATTTGGTTGAGGCCAAGCGTATGGATGATTTAAAACCATTCCGCAAAGAACATCTGGGTGAATTAATTTAGGCCGACGAATACATATTTAGGGGATAACTAATGGAATTACACAATAAAATTGTCGTCATCACCGGTGCTGGTAGCGGTATAGGTCGCGCACTGGCGGTACGCTTTCATGCCGAAGGCGCCAAACAGATTGTCTGCGCCGATATCAATCTTGATAACGCTCAGGAAACCGCCGATATGATTGGTGGTGTGGCCATGCTGGCGGATGTGGCCAAAGAGGAAGATACGGCGCGCATTATTGAAGACACCGAAGCCAATATAGGCCCCATCGACTTATTTTGTTGCAATGCCGGCGTTGGTTTTGGCGAGAGTATCCATTCTCCCAATGCCGAATGGCAGTCGATATGGGATATCAATGTTATGTCCCATGTGTATGCCGCGCGCCATCTGGTGCCGCGCATGGTTGCCCGTGGGGGAGGCTATTTTTTAAATACCTCATCTGCTGCTGGCCTGCTTAATCAAATTGGTGGTGCCGCATACGGCGTAACCAAACATGCTGCTGTTGGCTTTGGTGAATGGCTGGCGATTCACCATAAGCATGAGAACATCAATGTCTCCATGCTCTGTCCTCAGGCGGTGCGTACTGCTATGACAGCAGTGGATAACGATGCGGTGGCTGCGGCTGCCAACAATGGCATGATCGAGCCCGAGGAACTGGCAGACTGTGTGGTTGAAGGGTTGCGCGAGAAGAGCTTTTTGATTTTGCCTCACCCGATTGTAAAAGAATTTATGCAAAATAAAACCAGCAACTACGATCGCTGGATTGGTGGCATGAACAAGCTGATGCGCAAAATTACCGGAATTATTTAATACAAAATTTAAATTTAAGGAGACAAGACAATGGGTTTTGAATTAAGCGAAAGGGCAGAGGATCTCAATGAACGCCTGAAGGTGTTTATGGATGAGCATATTTATCCTCGAGAGCATGATTATGAAGAATTTATCAATGACCAGAATAACCTCTGGCAATACCCGGACTGGTATCAGGGCCTAAAAGACGAAGCTAAAAAGCAGGGCCTGTGGAACCTGTTTTTGCCGGAAGAGTACAAGCCCTGGAGTCCCGGTCTGACCAATCTGGAAATTGCCCCGTTGTTTGAAACCATGTCCAGGGCGGCCTGGTCTCAGCAGATATTTAACTGTAATGCCCCAGACCGCGGCAATATGGAGGTGTTGGCAAAATACGGCACCCCAGAGCAGCAAGAGCAGTGGTTACTGCCTCTGCTAGCCGGTGAGATTCGCTCCGCCTATGCTATGACTGAGCCGGATGTAGCCTCATCTGACGCCACCAATATGGAACTTAAAATCGAGCGCGATGGCGATGAATACGTGCTTAACGGTCGCAAGTGGTGGACCACCGGTGTAATCGGTTCCGCCTGCAAACTGATGCTGGTGATGGGCAAGTCCAACCCGGATGCACCGCGCCATCAGCAGCACAGTACCATTCTGGTGCCCACAGATACCCCAGGGGTAAAAATGTCTCGCCCACTGAGAGCTTTTGGTGAATACCATTCTCCTGGAGGTGAAGGTGATATGATCTTTAGCGATGTGCGTGTGCCGGTCAGCAATCTGATTCTCGGTGAAGGCCGTGGCTTTGAAATTGCCCAGGGTCGTCTAGGGCCAGGTCGTTTTCAGTACGCCATGATGTTTGTGGGTATGGCTCAGCGCAGCTTAGAGTTGATGTGCGAGCGCGCTCAAAAGCGTGTTGCCTTTGGTGAGGCGCTCAGCAAAAAGACCAGTGTGCAGCACGAGATTGCCCGCAGTCGATGTGATATTGAACAGTGCCGTTTGCTAGTACTGGCCGCCGCTGAGAAAATGGATAAATACGGTATCGACGGCGCTCGCGAAGATATCAGCATGCTAAAAATCGTCGCACCAAAAATGTGTGAAGATGTCTCCAGCCGGGCCATGCA
>DDCQ01000066.1:13060-14112 GCA_002334915.1 Porticoccaceae bacterium UBA2002 | reverse complement strand
TTAAGGCGTTAAAGCCTGTGCCCACGGCAACATTACATCAGTCGCGCAAACATATTTTCCGTTCGAAACGACCCTATTATCGGCCTATTGATCATGGTCGGGGCCCAGTGTTAATTCACAAATCGGTGAAACAGCGCTGGGAGGCTGACGCCAAATATCGACCCAAAAATCTGGTCGACTATTTGGCTGATCAGGATGGTCAGTGGCCTGACCTTGTTGGTTAGAGCAGCTTTTCTATGGATTTGGCGATATCAGCTGGTTTGGTAATACTGGCAAAGCGGTCCACTACCTGACCCTGGCGGTCGATCAGAAACTTGGTGAAGTTCCACTTGATCTTATCGTTGAATAGGCCGCCTGCCTGGGAAGTTAGATGACTGTATAGCGGATGCTGCCCTGGGCCATTGACATCAATTTTGCCCATCACCGGAAAGCTAACTCCGTAATTCATCTGGCAGAATTCTTGAACCTCGGCATTGCTGCCTGGCTCCTGGCCGCCAAACTGGTTGCAGGGCATGGCAATAACTTCCAGGCCGCGCTGTGCATAGCTGTCATGCAATTTTTGCAGTCCCTCGTACTGGGGAGTAAAACCACATTTGCTGGCGGTGTTAACAATCAGCATTACCTTGCCCTCATAGGCTTTTAATGACTGTTCATCTCCAGTGCTGGTGGGTACGCTAAAATCATAGATTGAGCTGGCTTCGGACATTTTATAAATCACTCTTTTTAATAATTAATTATATTTTTAATAGGGCGCTGGCTATTTAAAACAGTGTTCCGGCGCGGGAAAGGCACCGCTGCGAACATCATTGCCATAGGCGATAATCGCCTGTTGAATACTGCTGTTGTCTTCGAGGAAGTTCTTGGAAAATTTTGGCAGACGCTGGGAGATGCCGAGCATATCCTGCAGCACCAGCACCTGGGCATCTGTATCCGGGCCCGCACCTATGCCGATTACCGGAATACTCAGCGCCTTTGACAGGTCGCGGCCCAGTGAAGAGGGCACACATTCCACAACAATCAAATCTGCTCCCGCCTCTTGCAGAATAACAGCC
>DDCQ01000066.1:3151-13001 GCA_002334915.1 Porticoccaceae bacterium UBA2002 | reverse complement strand
AGGTATACCGCGCTCGGTCAGCATATAGACGGTTTCTGCAAGCCATTCGCCGCCCTCCAGTTTCACCATCTGGGCGCCGGCCTGCATTAGAATCGCAGCATTATCCATAGCCTGATTCGCTGTGGCATAGGACATAAAGGGCATATCGGTCATCAGCAATGTGCGGCTATTGCCACGTTTGACGATCTCGGTGTGGTAGGCCATTTCATCAATGGTCACAGGGATTGTGCTGTCGCGACCCTGGATAACATTGCCCAGAGAATCCCCCACCAGGGTCACTTCAATTCCCGCGGTTTCTATCAGGCGAGAAAAGGTGTAATCGTAGGCAGTGATAACCGCAAACTTGTCGCCGGCGGTTTTCATGGCGTTGAGATTGCTAATAGTGGTTGTTTTCATGGGTGACACAGACCTCCGTCTGTTCGCAGAGCAGCTACGTTAATGGGTTTCGATGATTATAACAAGTCGCACTCTGGCCTTGCTAACCTGCCGATTGCATGGGATGGGGGTTGTAGTAATGGCGACCAGACTTAATCTGCAGTATATATTTGACCAGATTCTGGTAGTCCATAGTGCCCTGAGCCAGATTGATCACCTCGGTGTTGACGATCAACAGAGGGGTATCATCGTAATGGTAGAAGAATTGGGTATAGGCATCATTCAGCTGCTGCAGATAGGACTGCTCTATGGGACGCTCAATCCTATTGCCGCGCATCTGCACGCGCTCGTAAAGTGTCTCTGTGGGCGCCTGCAAATAGATGACCAAATCCGGCTTGGGCAGATCTTCGATAATTTTGTCATACACCGTCTGGTAGAGATGATATTCGTTTTCGTCGAGGGTGATGCGAGCAAACAGTGGGTCTTTTTCAATTAGAAAATCCGATACCCGCACAGGCTGAAATATATCTCCCTGGCGCAGATCCTGCAGTTTGCGCATGCGCTGAAATAAAAAGTACAGCTGGGTTGGCAGGGCATTGCTGCGGCGATCCTGATAGAAGCGCTCTAAAAAAGGGTTTTCTTCGGCTTCTTCAAGCAGGGTTTCATAGTTAAAGGACTCTGCCAGCCGCTTGGCCAGCGTAGTCTTGCCAATGCCGATTGGACCTTCTATAGCAATATATCTGGGGATGGAGGCGTTTGTAAGGTCAATATCCAGGTCGTTAATGGTAGCCTGTTGCACATGGGTCTCCAGTAGCTAAAAAGTGCGGCACTTCTGCCTACAATTTGACGATACCCTGCATGGAGCAGTTTGCCAATAGCTGGCTTATATTTTCCCCGCTTGGCAGGCACAGGTTGGGGGCTATTTCGTTGAGCGGCGCCATAACAAAACCGCGCTCGTGCATTCTGGGGTGCGGAATGATCAGTCGTTCGCTATCTTCGATGAGTTGGTCATAGAGCAAAATATCCAGGTCCAGGGTTCTGGCACCCCAGCGAACAGAGCGCACACGACCCTGCTGGTTTTCAATAGATTGCAGCAAATCGAGCAGCTCCACAGGGGGCAGCAGGGTGTCCAGCAGGGCCACGGCATTAATATAATCTGGCTGTTCTCCCGGGCCTATGGCCGGGGTTTGATAAAAGCTGGACAGCTTGCTCACAGTCACTTGCTTGTGCCCAGACAGGCTGTCGATAGCCTGCTCTAGCTGAGACTGGGAGTCTCGTTCCTGACCATCTACCTGGTCGCTCAAATTGCTGCCCAGGCCTATATAAGCCTGCGCCATCAGTCTGTTCTTGGTTTTCTGGGTTTGCGACGGCGACGTTTTTTACCGTCCTGATTTTGTGCGCTGGCCATCTGTTGCTGCTCTTCTTCGCCGGCTTCTTGATATCTGGTCCACCAGTCGCCGAGACCCTCGAGGTTTTCCCCGGCCTGTTCTCGCAGCAGCACAAAGTCGTAGGCGGCGCGAAAGCGCGGGTGCTCCGACAGACGTTTGGCGCGCTGACCACCTCGGCGTGGCAGCAGCAGCTGCAGATCCCAAATCTCACGCATGGGCATGGTAAAGCGCCGTGGTATGGCAGTGATGGATACCTGACGAGCAATTACTTCGCCGGCAGCCTTGTTAAGGGCATAGGCGGGTGAGTTGCCCTGCCCCTGGTACTGTTTGGCCAGATGTTGAACCGAGGGCCACAGCAGTGCCGCATAGATAAAGGCTGGCGTTACTCGTTTGTTGGCGCGAATACGCAGGTCGGTATTAGTAAAGGCCTGTTCTATCAGACTGCTGGTCAGGCTACTGCGCTCTTTAAGCAGTGGACCCAGCTGCGGGACCATATGATCAAACAGCCCGTATTCATGCAGCAGCCAAAATGTGGCCAGCCCCTGGCCACTCATAAACAGCTTGAGAGTTTCGTCAAACAGCCTGGGAGGGGATACATGGGAGAGATCTTCCGCCAGTTTGCGCATGGGCTTTTCGGTGATGCGCTCGATAGTGAAGCCCAATTTTGCAGCAAAACGCACCACTCGCAGCAGGCGCACCGGGTCTTCTCTAAAGCGAGTTGCCGGATCACCCATAATGCGAATGGTGCGGCTATCTATATCCTCAAGCCCCCCAGCGAAATCATGGATACTGTTGTCACTGGGGTCATAGTACAGGGCATTGATGGTCAGATCGCGACGGCTGGCATCGTCACTGATTGAGCCAAATACATTATCTCTGGTGAGCATACCGGTATCGGTCTGCTGGCGGCGGTTGCCACTGGTCTTTTTGTCCTGATCCGGAGTCGCATTGGAGCGGAATGTGGTGACTTCAATCAGCTCGCGACTAAACTGCACATGCACGATCTGGAAGCGGCGGCCAATAATGCGCGCACGCCTGAATAGAGGCTTAATCTCTGCAGGCTTGGCATTGGTCGCCACATCAAAATCTTTGGGTTTTAATCCTAGAAGCAGATCTCGCACCGAGCCACCGACCACGTAGGCCTCAAAGCCATGTTCCTGCAAGATTTGCACAACTTTGCGGGCGTCACGGCTAATCATCTTGGGCGACAGGGAATGTTGCCCCGATGGAATAACAACGGCTTCACCAACTTCTAGTTGATGTTGGCCTCTTGCAAAGAAATTACTAATGCGTTTAAGCATGAACAGCTTGCCGGTGGACTGGAAGGAGACCGAAGTTTAACAGAGGATAAGCTAATACGGGAGCATTGCTTGGACTAAAGCGGCACAAACAGCAGGGGAATTGGACAAAAGTGCTAAAATCAAACCAGTGGCATTGAAGCTTTAAAAATCAGGCAATAAAAAAGGGATGCCTTTCGGCAACCCCCCTCAATGGTTCTAGAGCCTAAGCTCGTTGAACACTTTCGCAATCCATCCGGTTTTTATTATTCTTTATTATTTTTATTACTCAAGAACAAGTCTTGGTGTCCTCATTCTAATCAGAAATAGTCGTTGCGCAAGAGAAATTTTAAGGAAATAGCATTTAAACTGCCATTGTTCTCCAAATGTTACTTTCTGAAACAGTTTCTGGTTCTATTTTAGAGGCTCAAATTCTGCACAAGATATCAGGCTTTTTTGCGGCTAATACCTAGCTTATTGCGCCTCTCCCAGAGAGACTTGCGGCTGATACCCAATTTTTGCGCCAGCGCTGTTTCACTCATATTCTCCTGATTTTCCAATACAAAACTAGTGAAATAGTCCTCCAGAGAGAGCCCTGCAGGCTGATCATTGGCAGCATTTGACTGAATATCGGGGTTTGGTCGCTCTGCATCGTCGTCGGGTTTGGGTACATCATGCAGACCTAGCTGCTGGGCGCTGATAGCTTCGTCCGGCTCAGACAAAATGGCAGCCTGATAGAGCATATTTTGCAGCTCGCGCACATTTCCCGGCCAGCTGTAATTCCCCAGTGCTTGATGAGCTTCCTGGGTCAGTTGAATTTGAAATCCCAGTTCACTGGAGTACTGGTCGATAAAATATCGGGTTAAACAGGGAATATCGGCGGCCCGCGCCTCCAGAGTTGGCACCTGTAATCTGACTACGTTGAGACTGTAGAAAAGATCTTTGCGAAAACGATCTGACTCGCACAGGGTCTGCAAATCCTGCTCGGCCGAGGCAATACAGCGAAATAACTTCTGCTCTATGGCTTTGAGCACTATGGGCTGCAGTGCTCTGGGTAATTCGCAGATATTATTTAAAAATAACGTGCCTATAGGGCCTGCCTCCAGTTGCTTGTGCAGCTGAGCTTCGTTTACCGAGGTGCAGTTAATGGTCACAAAGCGCTGATCGGCAACCGCACTGTTACTGTGAATTATCTCGGCAATAGTTCGCCGCCCGGTACCGCTCTCGCCCTGAATTAAAACGGGCACAGAGGTGGGGGCCGCTTTATACACTGTGCGCAATATCTGCAGAATCTGCGGGCTATTACCCATCAGTACTGGACTCTGGGTTTTGACCTGATTCTGCTGTTGGCCGGACTCACCGATCAGCCGTCGCACGGCAGCGAGCATTTCTTCATGATCAAAAGGCTTGGAAATATAATCTGCAGCACCCTGACGCATGGTCTCAACAGCAGAGCGCAGACTGGCGTAACTGGTCATAACCAGCACTGGCACAGAGCCAGCGGGCTGAATCAACTCTATGCCGGAACTGCCCGGCAGGCGCAGATCACTGATAATTAAATTAAAGTCATTGAGATTGTGGGCTTGCTGGGCGGCTTTTACGCTGACGGCTTCAGACACAGCGTAGTCATAGCGCTCAAGCAACTTGCGCAGGGACGAACGAATAGTATCCTCGTCTTCGACAATTAGTATCTGTTTGGCATTTTGGCTCATAATGCAGATGATACGGGGAAACGGATGCTTACTGTAGTGCCGCGATCACTGTTTTTGGCCGGGCTATTTAGCGCAACCTCGGCACCCAGGCTTTTCACCAGATTAAACACTATCCACAGGCCAAGCCCCGTGCCCTTGCCCGGGTCTTTGGTGGTAACAAATGGCTCGAATAACCTGCTGCGCAGATTTTCTTCAATACCCTCACCCTGGTCGCTGATAGTAACCACAATTTCCTGCTCTGCCGCTCGAGCCTCGATATTGACGCTGCCGCCCTGTGGCGATGCATCTCGCGCATTACTCAGCAGATTGAGAAATACCTGCAGCAGCTGGTGGTAATCCCCGGAAATTATCAGGCTGGGGTCAATATCGCTGATAAAACGCAGATCCTGTTGCTCTTCGCTCAGGGTCAGCAATTGAATAGCCTCATCGGCGGCGGCGCTGATACTGACATCGTTCTGGGCTGCAGCCAGCACATTTCCGCCTCGGGAAAAATTAATCAGAGATTGGACAATACGATTGATGCGTCTAGTCTGCGACAGTATTTGCTGTGCAGACTCTGCCACCTGACTGGCCTCGGTCTCATGTTCCAGATTTTGGGCTATGCAGGCAATGCCAGTCACTGGATTGCCAATTTCATGGGCAACACCGGCCGCCAGACGGCCCACAGAGGCCAGCCTCTCATTATCGATTGAATTCTGAATAAGATTGACTGCCTCGGTGTGATCTTCAATCAGCACGACAATATCGCCATTGTTGTCTCTGCTGGAGTCAGAGTCCAGCTGCTCAGATTTTTGCAGACTGTACCAGCGCACCTCGCCCTGTATTTCTAGCCGCAGATCGTCGAGGCTGTTTTCGCCACTGTCGATAAAATCTGCAATAGCAGTGCACCAGGGCTCGGGCAAATCCTGAATCAGACTGCCCGAGGCCAGGTTTTGACTGATGCCCGTATAGCTGGACAATGTGTTGTTCCAGCGCACAATTTCCCCGCCTTCATCCAGAGACACCACGCCTATTGGAAGATTATCGAGAACCTGACGATGGTGTACCCGCAATTTATTGAGTTCGCTGGCAATACCTGTCAGCCGATCCCCCTGAATAGCCAGTACAGACTCGATCAGGTGAATATCATCGGGCTCATCGGCTGCGGGCATACTGAGAGGCAGCGACTGCTCCATAATACGATTGGCCGCCAACACACCAAACTTGGTATTTAAAGAGGCGTTGATCCTGTCGCGCAATTGCCGCAGAGCCGCTGGACGCACCTCGCTGTCATCATACTCCAGAGCCTCTAACGCCAGTGCCACTTCGGTTTCTGCAGCATCACCCAGAGACAGGTGCAGGCTGCTGATCAATTCGGGCACTGATTTTTGCGGGATTTCCACCCGTGCCGGTATATAGATATTATCGGCCATGCAAAGAGTGGCAAAGGCCTGCTGCTCCCTGTCCATGGAACCTCGCAGAGAGAACAAAAGGCAGACGGTGATATTCAGCAGCAGGGCTTCCATAGCCCAGATATCCCAATTTTGCATACCAAAGTGAAGGGTTTTGCCAATAACAGGAAGGTGCCAGCTCCAGTCGCCGATCAGCAGTGGCAGTAAGATAGCCACCAGCCACAGGGACAGCCCGGCGATCAGTCCACCGATAAAGCCCCGGCGGCCAACTCTGGGCAGATAGATAACTGCTAGCATACCCGGTGTTAGCTGGGCCAGACCAGCAAATGCGGCGAGATAATAATCAGTAATACTATGGTATTTGGTAATCAGGCTAAGGCAGACACAGAATAGAATTAGACCACTTGCAACCAGTATATGGCGGTTTTTAATCCACTGCTCCAGATTGCTTTGCTGTTGCAAGTCTTTGCCCGGCAGCACAAAACTATTAAGAACAATCTTCGCCATAATCAGACTCAGACTGCAGGTTAGTGCAACGCTTAGCAGGAGAATACTGGCGCTTGCCAGACCGGCAATCACTGGCTGTCCCGCAAGGGAGGGCAGGGCTATCAGGTACTCTTGAAAAGGCGAGGCCGACTGCACTGAGAGACCACTCCAAAGCAGTGGGAATACCGGAATACTGGCAAGCAGTACCAACAGTGGGTAGGCCCAGGAGGTCATCCCGGCCTGTTGATCTGAGATATCATCGGATATCAGCAGGCTAAAATTAATCGGGTAAGCAAAGCCCGCAGCCAAAAATACAATAAACAGGCTGTAGGAAAAATCCATGCGCTGAATAATAAAGCGCTGCCCACTATCCACCACCCAGAGATTCATTTCAGCCAGGCCACCAAAGGCTGAAGTCACCGCAACCCAAGCGGAAAAACCCATGGCCGGCAGCAGCAATAGCCCGGCTGCAGCCATAACCCAGACCAGATGATTAACTATGCCCACATTAATCGAACGCAAATTAATCAGCAGCATAATCACTGTGGCAGCCAGCAGGCTTAGCGCCATGGAGCCACTGCCAAACAGGCTATTGGTGACTGCTTCAATGGCCACAAACTGGGCCAGTATCAGAGGGATTACCGCCAGTATCAGAGCTATGCAGGCTATAACTGCAACAGACTTTTTGCGGTATCTAAAGGTCAGGAAATCCACCGGCGTAGCAAAGCGAATAATCCCGCTGAGGCGGCGAATCGGCAGAAAAATCAGCGGCGAGAAGACAAACACCAGACTAAAGGCAATCAGGGCCACAATCACGCTGTTGCCATAGCGCCCGGCCATCTCAACCGAGCCCATGGATAGCAGAACCCCTGTGCCTGACAACAGGCCCAGAGCAAGAATAATATCCCTGCTGTGGGACCCTGTGCGCTGGGCCAGTAATCTGGCTACCAGACAGCCCAGCCCCAGCATAAGCAAAGTGGCCAGCACCATATCAAGATTTACCATTTCAAGACTCATCACGGATGCTGTGACGGTGGGAAATATAGGCGGCGAACACCATCATGGCCCAGACCACATAGGGTCTAAACCAGTTGCCATGGGGCTCCAGAGCCCATTGAATGGCTAGCGGAAACACTACTATGCAGAGCAGGAGCAGGGTTGCAACAAATCGATAATTTAGCATGGGCTAGGCGGCGCGGCTGATTGGTTTAAAGCTAATTGCTTGACTGAGGGATGGTATGCTTGCCAGACCTGCAAAGCAAACCCGGTTCCAGGGGTTGATCAGGTTAGAGCAGTTGCAACTCATCTAATAACCCTCAGGGGCAAGGCTGTCTTGCAGATGGTCGGTCACAGTTTGCACTGCCCAATGCTCAATGCCCCAGGCCAGTATTTCTGCCACAGATTGCCGCTGCAGCTGCTCCGGGGGCGACTGCTGCAGCCAGTGCAATGCTGCCCACAGATGCTCAGACTCATTGCCCTCAGGCAACTCCAGAGCCTGATTTTGCTTGCTGAGCTTTTGGCCCTGCGCATTGAGAGCCAGGGGTAAATGGGCATAGTCCGGTGTTTTGTAACCCAGGCATTGCTGCAGATAGATCTGTCTGGGTGTTGAGTCCAGCAAATCTGCGCCGCGCATAATATGGCTGATTGCCTGAAATTCATCATCCACCACCACGGCCAGCTGATAGGAAAAAAGGCCATCCCGGCGCCGCACCACAAAGTCGCCCAACTCAGTCTTCAGGTTCTGCTGGTACTGGCCAATTATCTGATCATTAAAGCTCAGCCTAGTATCATTGACCCTGAGCCTTGCCGCGCAGTCATTACTGGGCAGTTGCAGCTCGGAGCAGTGGCCGTCATAGATGCCCCCCAGACTTTGAATGCGCTGGCGGTTACACCTGCAGTGGTAGACCAGCTCCGATGCTAACAGTGACTCCAGAGCGGCGGCATAGGCCTCGAGTCTGGTGCTTTGGTAAAGCACAGTGCCGTCCCAGCACAGGCCATGGCTCTCTAACTGTCTGAGAATTTGATCACTGGCGCCAGCCACCTCTCTGGGGGGGTCCAAATCTTCGATACGCACCAGCCACTGACCACGGCGTTGGCGGGCATCCAAAAAGCTGGCCAGAGCAGTTACCAGCGAACCAAAGTGCAGTGGGCCTGTGGGTGAGGGCGCGAAGCGAGCAATGCTGGATAAAGCTGACATGGTAAGGAATTACAGTAGCTCAGAAGGCTCTGAGCTACTGGGTGCCGAGCGGCTGATTAGCCACCGGTAATTTGTTTTTCCTTGATTTCGTCGAGGGTTTTACAGTCGACGCAAAGATCTGCTGTGGGTCGAGCTTCCAGTCGACGAATACCAATTTCAACGCCACATTGGTCGCAGAATCCGTAGTCGTCCTCTTCGACACGCACCAGAGTCTTATCAATCTTTTTGATTAACTTGCGCTCGCGATCACGGGTGCGCAGCTCAAGGCTAAACTCCTCTTCCTGAGTGGCGCGATCGGCCGGGTCAGGGAAGTTTGCGGCTTCGTCTTTCATATGAGTCACGGTGCGGTCAACTTCTTCCATTAACTCGCGACGCCACGCCTTGAGAATCAGCTTAAAGTGCTCGCGCTGATTTTCATTCATGTATTCCTCTTTTTTAGTCTCCTTGTAGGGCTCGAGACCATGAAGAGTTGCTGAGCCTGCATTGGCTTTTGACTTAGCTGCAGGTTTTGATTTTACTGTTGCCATACATAAGATCCGCTGTTGATATGGGCCTAAAAAANNATTGGTTAATCTTAGACCATGGTTGCAAAAAAGCGTTAGCTGAGCATACTTTATCACCATAAAATGACCGTCCTGTGATCCTTGTCTATGAAACTTACTCCACCATTATTTCCAGCCACTTTCGAAAAGCGTTACAAGCGGTTCTTCGCCGATGTGCGCACACAAGCTGGTGAGCTTATAACCCTTCACTGCCCCAATACCGGCAGCATGAAAAACTGCCTGGTTGAGGGCTCAGCCTGCTGGTATTCCCTGTCTGATAACCCCAAGCGCAAATTGCCTGGCACATTGGAGATAGTGACAACATCAGAGGGGCATCTGGCTGGGGTCAATACAGCCAGACCCAACCATCTGGTGCGCGAACTGATCGAGGCGGGCCTAGTCCCTGAGCTGCAGGGTTACAGCCAGATTCGCAGCGAGGTTCGCTATGGTGAAGAGAAGAGTCGCATTGACCTGTTGCTAGA
>DDCQ01000066.1:0-2993 GCA_002334915.1 Porticoccaceae bacterium UBA2002 | reverse complement strand
CAGACATAGACCCTCTGTACGCGGCAACCATGGCCGAGGCAGTGACTGCCGGTGTGGAGGTTATTGCCTGGCGGGCCAGCATTGCTGCCGACGAAATTGTCCTCGATCAGCCAGTTAGCTGTCTTCAAGATCGGCCAGTGCCTGGGCTCTGAGATTGATCGGCGGCGCAGGCATGGGCTGATTGGCAGCAATATAGTAGGTGCCATCTTCAGTGCGCAGTTCTACCTGCATTAAATGATCCCCGGTGCAGGGGCCAGCAATACATTCACCGCTATCGATCTGAAACAGGGCGCCATGGGAAGAACATTGGATCAGCGAACCATCCAGATCGAGAAACTTTTCCGGCATCCAGTTTAGGGGAATGCCCAGATGAGGGCAGCTGTTCCAGTAGGCATAGAGCTGGTTATCGCGGCGTATGGCAAATAGCTTGCGCTCCTCAATACTCAGTTCAATAGTCTGCATCTCTTCAAGATCATCGAGCCGACAGAGGGCCACTTCCTGCTCAAGCAGGGCGCGGTTATCCATTTTTAAGCGCCTGAATACGCTCTTCCAATGGCGGGTGAGTCATAAATAGTCTGCTGGGCTTGCGTTTCCAGCCGCTGGAAATACCAAAGGCGGTCATGGTATCTGGCATCTGATTTTCAACCTGAGACTGGGTCTCGGCGCGCAGTTTTTCCAGTGCACCCACCATGGCACCGCGCCCGGCTAGCTGGGCGCCGGCAGCATCGGCACGAAATTCTCGCTGACGAGAGAACCACATAACAATGGTTGAGGCCAGAATGGCCAGAACAATCTCCGCAATAATGGTGGTTATCCAGTAGCCCAAACCCAGACCACGGTTATTTTTTAACACCACGCGATCGACAAAAAAGCCAATCACTCTGGCTGCAAACATCACAAAGGTATTGACCACCCCCTGTATCAGAGCCAGTGTAATCATATCGCCATTGGCCACATGGCCTATTTCATGGGCCAGCACAGCGCGGGCCTCATCCTCTGTAAACCGGTCCAACAGTCCCTGGCTAACCCCCACCAGAGCATTGTTTCTGTTCCAGCCAGTGGCAAAGGCATTGGATTGCTGGGCCGGGAAGATACCCACTTCGGGCATGCCAATACCGGCTTTTTTCGACAATGTGGTGATATTTTGCAGTAGCCAGCGCTCCTGCTCAGTCTGGGGCTTGGTGATTAGCCTGATGCCGGTAAATCGCTTGGCCATAAATTTGGATAGCAGCAGAGACACAAAGGCTCCGGCAAAACCAAATACAGCACAGAAAACCAGCAGCGACCCTAGGTCAAGGTCGACACCATTATTAGCCAGAATGCTTTCGACACCCAGCAGACGTAATGTAATACTGGCCACCACAATAATTGCGATATTGGTGAGCAGAAATAATCCAATTCTGTACATAGTAAATTCCTGTGAAAACCGATATGTTTGAGATCTGGTCAACTGAGGAGAATTCAACCCCTCACTGCCCGATTATACGCCCTGTACAGGCATAATCGACTAATTGATTCTTTGCTAATTGGCCAAAGCGAAGGTATAAGTATGTCTTTGCATCGCCACAACTGCAGCCTTAGCTATGAGTGATATTGATATTTTAACCGGCTCGACCGAGCGCCATCTGACTGATCTGCATTCTGGTCAGGCTGAAGGCGCCATGCTGGTTCATCAGGATATTGTTGTCCCTCTGACTGAGCTGCAACAGAATGCTGCAGCCTCAGGCTTTGATCTTAGACTGTGCAGTGGTTTTCGCAGCTTTGATCGTCAGCTGCATATCTGGAATGCCAAGTTATCTGGCCTAAGGCCGGTGGTTGATGATAGGGGTGCCCTCATCAATCTTGATTTGCTCAGCCCCTGGCAGCAGATTCAAGCCGTAATGCGCTGGTCGGCGCTGCCCGGAGCCTCTCGCCATCACTGGGGCACAGATATTGATATCTATGACAGGGCGGCCATGCCCGCGGACTATCAGCTGCAGTTGATTCCCGCCGAGGTTGAAGGCCAGGGCATGTTTGCGCCCATGCATGACTGGCTCGACGAGAAACTTGCAGATCAGGGTTTTTATCGCCCCTACGGGACAGATACCGGTGGCGTAGCCCCGGAGCGCTGGCATATCAGCTACAGACCCCTGGCCCAGACATTTGCCCAGGGGCTCACAGCAGAGGTGCTGGAGCAGCGGTTGCAAGGCACTGAATTACTATTACTGGATGTGGTGCTGGATCATCTCGACGAGATACTGCAGCGCTATATTCAGGTGGATTAAGGAATAGCAGTCAATGAAAACCAATGATCCTCTATGGGACATTATTGTTGCGGAAGCACGGCAGGCCAGTCAGGAAGAACCGGTCCTGGCGGAGTTTTTTCGCGACTCTATTCTAGATCACCCTGATCTGGAATCTGCCCTGGGTTTTACTCTGGCACAGCTCATAGCCAGTCCGGCAATGGCTGCGGACAGGGTGGCTGAGATTATTGCCGAGGCGCTGGGTGCTGACAGCAGCATTGGCCGTAGCATGCGCAGCGATATTAAAGCGTCTTTTGAGCGCGATGCGGCCTGTGACCGCCACCTTACTCCTATTCTGTACTTTAAAGGCTTTCAGGCTGTGCAGCTGCAGCGGGTTGCCCACTGGCTCTGGGGGCAGGAGCGCAAACCATTGGCCCTGTTTCTGCAGAATCAGATATCTGAAACCTTTGCTGTGGATATTCACCCCGGTGCGCAGATAGGCTCTGGCATTATGATTGACCATGCCACTGGCCTGGTTATTGGTGAGACAGCGGTGATAGGCGACAATGTATCGATTCTGCACTCGGTTACCCTGGGTGGCAGTGGCTCTCAGGGTGGCAGGCGCCATCCCCGAGTGGGGGATGGTGTGATGATTTCAGCCGGGGCTAAAATTCTCGGCAATATCGAAATTGGTGAAGGGGTCAAGATTGGCGCTGGCAGTCTTGTTCTGGAGACAGTGCCAGCCCATGTCACAGTGGTTGGGGTACCGGC
>DDCQ01000096.1:35678-42640 GCA_002334915.1 Porticoccaceae bacterium UBA2002 | reverse complement strand
AGAATACCTGTGGTCTGACCATCGGCACTTAACAAAACATCTTTGTAGATAGGGCTGTTAAGAAATTCCTGCTTTGCCAGCTGGCGGTCTACTCCCTCAGACAGCAGTGTATTCAGCGGATTCATTAAATCTGAGACACCTATTTTCGGGCTGTACAACAGGGGTACGTCGAGCATTGAGAGCATGCCTTCGACGCCTTCGATTGCACCCAGATCTGTGCTCAGTTGCGTCAGGGTATCGAGATTTTGCTGATCAAACAGATCGCCATTCTTTGGCGAGAAAGTCACAATTAAAAAATTATCGCTGCCATAGCGCTGCACCACTTCGCGGAAGAAGTTGAGATCGTCGTCATGCTCCAATGTCAGCGAATCCGCTGAGGCATCCAGTTTGAAATTAGGCAGGCCCATAGCCATGGCTAAAGTCAAAGCCACCACGGCCATTATGGCTTTGAGAGGATGGTCGAGAACCGCTTTTTGGTAAAAGTCTAATAGTTGTGAAGACATGCAAACAGGCGTCCATGAAGATTGTAAAAACTGGGCGCTATTATGCGGCTTTGAAGACCAAGATCATAGGCCGCGAGCCAGTCTAATCAGGTCCTGTACAATTACCTCGATAAATTTTTTTATTCTTCCATTTGTGTTGGTGAGCTGGTGATTTACACTTCAGCCTACCAACCTTCAGACAGTGACTAACCTATGCGTGGTGTAATACTTGATTGCGATAGTCTAGGCCCAGATGATCTCGACTTTAGCGCCCTCCATAACCTACCTGTAACCTGGACGATTTACGGCAATTGCCCAGACTCAGAGGTTATCGAACGCATTGGCGATGCCGAAATAGTGATGACAAATAAGACGGCAGTTAATGCTTTAACCCTGTCCCAGACGCCTAACCTCAAGTTGATTACATTGCCGGCCACTGGCACCAATGTGGTAGATCTCGAGGCTGCCAAAGAACGTGGGGTAGTGGTCTGTAATGCAGTGAATTATGGCACTGCCTCAGTGGTACAGCATGTCTGGTCACTGATTTTGGCACTGACTACCAATCTGCAGTCTTACCATCGCGATGTTATGGACGGCAGCTGGGCAGAGAGTGGGTCATTTTGCTTGCTCGAATATCCGGTTCGGGAGTTAGAGGGTAAAACTCTGGGCATTGTCGGCGCTGGTGATCTGGGTAAAGGAGTGGCCAAGATTGCTCAGGCCTTTGGTATGCGGGTTATTTACGCCGCCCTGTCCGGCCGCACCTATACTGACGACCTGCCCAGAGTGGAGTTGAACAGACTGCTGCCCATGGTCGATATACTCAGCCTGCACTGCCCTTTTACACCTCAGACTAAAAATCTTATATCCAGCTCAGAGCTGGCCCTGATGAAAGACTCGGCACTACTGATTAATACTGCCCGTGGTCCGTTAATTGACGAACCAGCACTGAAACAGGCTTTAATCAATGGGGAAATCGCCGGTGCCGGGTTGGATGTGCTCTCAGTCGAGCCACCGGTTGAGGGCAATGTGTTGATCGACAGTGCAGTGCCAAATTTGATTATTACACCCCACAGTGCCTGGATTGCAGTGGAATCCAGGCAGCGCCTGATAGGCCAGATGGTCGAAAATATCAGCGCCTTTCTTGACGGCAAGGCGCTGCGCAAAGTTAATTAGCCACTAAACTCAGTGTCGAGCTTTTTAGGGGCCAATACTTTTTTCAACTTTGGGTACTGAGGAATGCCATCTTTATAGGGCGGGTAGTCCTCGCCCATAATCAATGGTTGCAGATAGTCCCGAGCCTTCTGGGTAATGCCAAAGCCATCCTTGGTAATAAAGGACCTGGGCATTTTTTTCTCCACATTGGCAACCTTAGCCAGAGAGGCTTCCCCCAGAGACCAGGAGAATTTTTTGCCCTGGCCCCGTTCAATGGTCACCATAATGCCACTTTTTCCAGCCACTGCCTTGTCCACGGCAGCCCGGCCCACGGCATAGGCCTGCTCCACATCAGTCTTTGACGCCACATGGCGAGCAGAGCGCTGCAGATAGTCGGCCAGCGCATAGTGGTATTTATAGCCCAGAGAATGCTTCACCATGCTGGCCAGAGTAGGTGCTACACCGCCCAGTTGCTGGTGGCCAAAGGCGTCTTTATTTAGAGAGCCTGAGATTAGGGCGCCATCTGCATAGCTGGCCCCCTCAGAGGCAACCACCACACAGAAACCTTTCTCGGCCACGGTCTGTTGCACCTTGGAAATAAATTCCTCGCGCACAAAGGGAATTTCCGGGAACACAATAATATGGGGTGCATCTCCAGCTTCACTGGCTGCCAGGCCCCCAGAGGCGGCAATCCAGCCGGCGTGACGGCCCATCACTTCAAGGATAAAAATCTTGGTCGATGAGGCTGCCATAGAGGCGATATCCAGACTGGCCTCCTTGGTGGAGACGGCAACATATTTGGCTACCGAGCCAAAGCCCGGTGAGCAGTCGGTAAATGGCAGATCATTGTCTATGGTTTTAGGAATATGGATAGCCTGAATGGGATAGCCCATCTTGGCTGATATCTGAGAGACTTTCAGGCAGGTGTCCGCTGAATCGCCACCGCCGTTGTAGAAAAAATAACCAATATTGTGGGCTTTAAACACTTCAATAAGGCGCTCGTACTCCACCGTGCTCTCGCTGAGATCTTTCATCTTGTAGCGGCAGGAGCCAAAGGCACCGCCCGGGGTATGTTTGAGGGCCCTGACTGAAGTGGACGTCTCTTTGCTGGTGTCGATAAGATTTTCCTGGAGGGCGCCAATAATGCCATTCTGCCCGGCATACAGAGTGCCAATCTTGTCTCTGTGCTCCCTGCAGGCTTCTATAACCCCGCAAGCAGAGGCGTTGATTACCGCGGTGACACCCCCAGACTGAGCGTAAAACGCATTCTTCTTGGCCATAATTACCATAATCCTTATTAGTCCTTTATAGGCTGGGCATATTACTGCTTTGCTCATGCAGGTAAAAGCGAAAACAGCTAATCGATGCTTATGCTGAATATAAGTTTGACCATCAATAAGTCGGGATTTAGCCTGCTGTGGTTGGGTTGCTGGACATATTGGGTGGTAGCCGACAACCAAGCCTGCCGCTGTGCGATCTGTGCTGGCAAGTGATAGCCCAGCTCCAGTCTATGCTCTCGTCCAGGGGGTTGCAGATCAATGGCTATATCCTGGTAAATCACCCTGCGATCCGGGGTTCGGCCTGTGGCAAGGGTAAGCTCTGCCTGGCCGCTATCTACTCGCAGGGGCTGGGTCAGATAGAGGCTAAATTGGTCATTGCTGCGCCACAGTGATCTACCTTTCAAGCCCAGCGCCCAGGAACCACTGCTAATATGTGAGTCTGCAGCAAAGGTCTGACTGTTCATCACACCGGTATAGGTATTGCCATGGTAGAGGGCGGCGAGAGCCTGCCAGCGATTATTGATTTGCAGATGACCGTTAAGGCCCACAAAAATGGTCTCAGCCTGCCCCAGGCTACCCAGGGTAGAAGCGATGCTTGTACCCAGAAAACTATCCTGTTCACGCACAAAGCCAGATTGAATACTCAGGCTGTGGAGGTTGGTTTCATTATCTGAGACCAGGCTGTACTCCAGCAATGCGCCCTCCCCCTGCAACTCTCCCTGAGGCTGATATCTATCCCAACTAGCACGGCCATTAAATACACCCAGACGCAGTTTTTGCCGGGCGGCCATGACAATGGCGCCGCCGCTGCTCCAGCCACGGCGGGCAAAGCGCAACCAGGGCGCGGTAAAGCTACTGTCATCATTAGTGGCAGAGGGAGATAGTACCGAGTTGCCATACAGTCCAAAAAACCAGCCGGGATTTGCATTTAGGCCAGCAAAACGCTCGCCACCCCGGGGGCTGTGAAACTGCATGGCAATATAATTTTCCTGCACCTGTTCGTTGGGGTTGCCCAGTAACCGGAAATCCTGTCGCCAGGGATTCTGGCCTATGCCTAGCAAGAGTTTACTGCCATCTGCTGTAATTTGGCTGCCATGACTGAGATCTGAGGTAGTTATGGCAACAGGTGCTGGATTAATCAGAGCACTGGCGGACTGATAAAAGGGAAAACCCAGCTGGTCAAATAGCGCCATATTCTGTTGGCTGAGGCTGATCTGCACTGCATCTCCCAAAGCAGTACCGATAATATTGATACTGTTGGTGGTGGGTGCTTGCAGGCCGGCATCTAAATTATTGCTCACTGGGCTGCCCAAATTACCCACTGGCCTGGTTGCTGAGTCGAGATCCAGCAGACCCTGACCATAGATGCTGCTGTCGGCATAGATACCGGATTTATCGGCAGTGACCAGCAGGCGATTAACCAATTCATAGTTGCCCACAGTGGGGAATAGCTGCTTTAACAGGGCCAGCGAGCCGCTGACCATTGGTGCAGCAAAGGAGGTGCCTATGGAGCCGCCATAATAGTGGCTGCCGGCTGGAGCATCCTCGGGGGGCGAATTAGTGGACCAGATAACCTCTGAATTAGCAAAGCTGCCGTCGCCATCGGAGTCGCCCCCACCGGGAGCTGCCAGACAGAAACTGGCAGCAACACCGCAGTGATTTGAATAAGGGGCTATGGTGCCACTGTTATCCACCGCAGCCACGGCCAGCATATGGGGCTGAAGTTCGGGGAACAGGTAGGGCAGACCTGATAAAAGCTCAGGAGATGTTGCATCTATCAGATTGCCAAACTCATCGCTGTTGCCAAAACCATTACCTGCCGAGACCACAAAAATTGCGCGGCTGCCCAGGGGCCGGTTGCTTTGGCGCAAGGCAGACAATGTGTTACTTAGCCGTGACTGGATAGCGCTGGCAGAGTAATCAGTCACCAGGCCCGAAAAGCCAAAGCTCATATTAATAATATCCACTTTATCGGTCATGGCATTAAAGCGGCTGGCAAAATAATTGTCTGTGCCAAAGTCCAGATCAGCCAACCCAACTGGGTCATAGGGACCATCGCTGGGTTGCAGAGGGATTTCGTAGACATGGATGCTGGCATTATAGGCGACGCCATGCATATTGAAGTTGGCCTGGTCGCGATCGTCCCGATTGGCGGCCAGAACACCTGCGACCATGGTTCCATGGCTTAGGGCCTGGTTGCTGCGCTGGTTACTATCGCCATAATCTGACCCTACGACAGTCACCTTGTCGCCCAGCCCCTGGGTAAATTCCAGGTGCTGTGCATAGACCCCAGAATCGATAATGCCCAGGCTAACACCGGACCCATTGGCGCCCCGCGCATAGGCGCTGGAGGCATTGATTAGGGATAGACCCTGCATACCTGCGTATTCAGAGGTTTCGAAACTGGCTACCAGACTGTCGAAGTCTTCGGGATCTCCAGACTGTTCAGCAAAACCTCCATAGGGAGGGCCGACCAAGCCGACATTGGATTCAATAGGCTCAGTGACCGGGTCAACCACGGGTTGCTTGGTCGACGGCAGTGTGCCGCCACCACCGCCACCGCAGCCGTGCAGAAATATCAGGCTGCTGAGGATTAAACAAATTCTGTGGGTAAAATGGTGTAACTGGCGCATCATCCATGACCTATCCAAGATTAGATTCTCTATTTCGCTGCTGGTTAAGCTATATTAATGTCCTTAAAATAAGCTCCAGCACCAGCCCAACAAGCAAAGTAGTGCGATAGGCAAAGAGAAAAGAGGCAAACAACAAAATGCATATTCATATCCTTGGTATCTGCGGTACCTTTATGGGCAGCCTGGCCCAACTGGCCAAGGGATTGGGGCATCAGGTGTCCGGTTGCGACAGCAATGTCTACCCACCTATGAGCACCCAGCTTGAGCAGGCGGGTATTAGCCTGATCGAGGGTTTCAACCCTGAGCAGTTGCACCCGGCGCCTGACTTAATTGTAGTAGGTAATGCGATGTCTCGCGGAAATCCTTGTGTGGAGTATATGCTCGACAATCAGTTGCCCTATATTTCAGGACCTCAGTGGCTGGGGGAAAATATACTGCGCAACAAGCATGTGTTATCGGTCTCCGGTACCCATGGCAAAACCACAACCAGCAGTATGCTGGTCAAAATTCTCGATAGCGCTGGGTTGGCTCCCGGGTTCCTGATTGGCGGAGTGCCTCAGGATTTCGGACTGTCGGCCAGACTCACAGACAGTAAGTACTTTGTTGTAGAGGCGGATGAATATGACAGCGCTTTCTTTGATAAGCGCTCCAAGTTTGTGCATTACTTTACCGATACTCTGGTGGTCAATAATCTGGAATTTGATCACGGGGATATCTTCGATGATCTGGCCGCTATCCAAAAACAGTTTCACCACTGCGTGCGCACTGTGCCCAGCACAGGCACAGTGATCTACCCGGCGGCAGATGAGAATGTAGTGGCCGCAATAGACCAGGGTTGCTGGAGCAGGCAACAGACTTTTGGTGATGACTCTGCAGACTGGTGTTTCAGATTAATTGCCGAAGATGGCTCACAATTTGAGGTGACCAATCAGGCGACTGGTGATTGCGGGCAGGTCCACTGGAGCCATGGCGGCACTCATAATGTCTGTAATGGCGTGGCGGCGATTATTGCCGCCTGTCAGGTGGGTGTCAGTCTCGAGCAGGGCTGTAAGGCACTGTCAAATTTTGTTGGCGTCAAGCGACGCATGGAAGTCATCTATCAGGCCGGTGGGCTAAGGGTCTATGATGACTTTGCCCATCATCCAACGGCCATACAGACTACCCTCGAAGGTCTGCGCGCCAGAGTAGGAGATAGCCAGATTATTGCCGTAATTGAACCTCGCTCAGCGACCATGAGGCTGGGTATGCACAGAGAGCGACTGGGCGCCTGTGTCGCCGCTGCAGATCAGGTTTTCTGGTATCAGAATCCGCGTATCGACTGGGATATTCAGGCCGTCGCTCAGGCCTGTTCTGTGCCGGCAAAAGCCACCGCAGATATACAAAGTTTGTTAGCGCTTACTATTGGTGCAATATCT
>DDCQ01000096.1:18981-35646 GCA_002334915.1 Porticoccaceae bacterium UBA2002 | reverse complement strand
TATTTGGTTCAGCTTTCTAGATTAAATGTTACCGGCCCATCATTGCACAGGCTCACCTGCATATCAGCGCCAAAGACACCATGGCTGACAGTACAGTGGTGCTGGTTTGCGCGGGCTAAAAAATACTCGTACAGCGCCTCTGCCTGTTGCGGGGGTGCCGCGGAAGAGAAACTGGGACGCAGGCCTTTTTTGGTATCTGCCGCCAGTGTGAACTGGGAGATAACCAGCAGGCCACCGCCAATATCCCGCAGTGAGAGATTCATTTTTCCCTCGGCATCTGAAAATATCCGGTAGTTGAGTACCTTCTGTAATAATTTATCTGCAGTCTCCTGACTGTCCTCTTTTTGCACCCCCAGCAATAGCAGAATCCCCTGATTGATCTCCCCGACTCTCTGGTTGTCAACACTGACCGAAGCGCTGGATACCCGCTGAATCAAGCCCTGCACCCTTACTGAGCCTCGGCGTTTAGCTGGTGGGCCAGGCTCTCGGTCGCTGAGATTAATGCATCAGTGATCCCTGGCTCGCTGGAAGAGTGCCCGGCGTCGGCAATTATCTTCAGGCGCGCCTCGGGCCAGGCTGCGCTGAGGGCAAAGGCCTGATTGACCGGGCACACCATATCGTAGCGACCATGCACTATGGTGCCGGGGATATCCTTGAGTTTATAGGCATTGTCGGTGAGTTGATTGGGCTCCAAAAATGCCTTGTTAATAAAATAATGCGCCTCGATACGGGCCATAGCCATGGCCATATGAGGATTGGCGAAATGATCTACCAGTGCCTCATTGGCATGCAATGTGGCACAGCGACCCTCCCAGACCGACCAGGCCTTGGCGGCGGCCATACGCTCAATTTCATTCTCTCCGGTCAGGCGTGCGTAATAGGCTGCCAGCATATCGCCGCGCTCAGCTTCTGGTATTACCTGCAGGTACTGCTCCCAGTAGTCGGGGAAAACCTGGCTGGCACCCTGCTGATAAAACCAGTGAATATCTTCATCTCGACACAGAAAGATACCTCTCAGAATCAAACCCCGCACAAGCTGGGGATATTGCTCGGCATAGGCCAGGCCCAGGGTAGAGCCCCAGGAACCGCCAAATACAGCCCAGCGATCAATACCCAGTTTATTGCGGATAGTCTCAATATCCTCGATTAGCGCAGCAGTATTGTTATCTTCGAGACGGGCATGGGGCGTCGACTGACCTGAACCCCGCTGATCGAAAAGAATAATGCGATATTTATCCGGGTCGAAGAAACAGCGGTCAGTGGTCCTGGTGCCACCACCGGGCCCACCGTGGATAAACAGCACGGGAATACCCTCTGGATTGCCCGACTCTTCCACGTAGAGCACATGGGGTGCTGTCACTTTTAAACGGTGAGTTTGGTAGGGGCGAATGGCTGGAAATGCTTTTCTCACTAATCAGGTTCCTTAAATCAGAGTTTCTTTGGTTGATAATGGGCTGTTGACCAGAAACTGTGGCCCTGTCTAACCGCCAGCTAGTCAGGTTAATATAGACAACATCGCGGAGCTAGACTAGTTTTTAAAGGGTTAATATTTTTTCATCATTGGAGAAGCCATGACAGAACTGATTCGCTGTACCTGGTGTGGAGATGATCCACTGTACCGCGCCTATCATGATAGCGAATGGGGCGTGCCCTGCCGCGACGACAAAAAACTGTTTGAGTTTGTGCTGCTGGAGGGCGCCCAGGCCGGACTGTCCTGGATCACCATATTGCGCAAGCGAGAGGCCTACCGAAAAGCCTTTGCCGACTTTGAGGTAGAGAAAGTCGCCGCCTTTACCGAGCAGGATGTGGAGCGCTGTATTAAGGATGTGGGCATAGTGCGAAATCGGCTAAAGATAAATAGTGCAGTTTCCAATGCTCGCTGCTTTATGGAAGTTCAGGCGCAATTCGGCAGTTTTGCCAATTATTTCTGGGCCTATGTGGATGGCGAACCGCTGATTAATAACTGGCAGACCCATGGGCAGATTCCCGCATCTACCCAGCTGTCAGATGCGATCAGCAAAGATATGAAAAAGCGCGGCTTTAAGTTTTTTGGCACCACCATCTGCTATGCCCATATGCAGGCCATGGGTCTGGTTAATGATCACACCATAGATTGCCATCGCCATAAGCAGTGCCAGTGACTGCCTTTTGGCCAACAGCCATTCAGCCAACAGCCATTCAGCCAACCACCATTCAGCCAACTACTACCATATCGCGGCCCATATGCTTGGCCTGATAGAGGCCATTCTCGGCGGTGGACATCAGATCATCAACCCCGGTGCACTTGTCAATTGAAGCCACGCCCACACTGAGGGAAATTATCAACTTATCGCCCTGAGCCTGCATATCAATTTCGGTGGCCTTGGTGCGCAGGCGCTCGGCAATATTGACCGCGGCCTCCGCATTGGCCGTGGGCAGCAGCACCATAAACTCATTGCCGCCCCAGCGCGCCACCACATCTTCGTCGCGCAGAGGCTCCAGCAGCATCTGGCCCACGGCATAGAGAATTTCATCCCCCACATCATGGCCGTAGCGATCGTTAATAAATTTAAAATTATCCAGATCTGCCAGCAGAATTGAAAATGGNNCGATTGGGCAACTGGGTCAGCACATCCTGATGGGCAATTTCATCAACCCGCGATGAGAGGTCTTTAAATTTGGTCAGGCTGTCGAAACGGGAGTTATCCATGGCTATGGCAAAGGCGGCCAAAATGGCATAGGAGGACAGAAAGCGCACTACCACTGTGTCGCTGTATTCCGGCACCGCGAAAGGCATGGCGCCGCCAAACATTATCCAGGTGGCCGCGGCAAAAAGTGTGATCAGCATGGCAAGAGCCTGACGATGATCAAAGGCGCCGACCAATACCGGCACCACCGTCAGGCACCACATCAAGGCAGTTGCGTCAGAGGCGCCAAGCAACAGGAAAAAAAAGCCAGTCAATAATGTGCTGGCCAGCAGAATCCGCGCCAGGCGATGATGGTCAAAAATATAGAACAGGCCCAGGGCGACAATTAACAGGCCGGCAATGGCGAGGTAAAAGGTTGCCAGTGTCATTTCACCCTGACGGTAGGAGTAAAAGGCGAACATGATGGCGATAATTTCCTGAGCCATTAATGAAAATGACGGAAACCCACCGGTGGCTAAATCCTTGTTATCCCTCTTGGACATGCTTCGACTTCCATGCACTATTCACTAAATAATAGTTCATAGATGCGTAGAAATCGAAGTTTCGGTCAATAGAGAACGGACTTATTTGGGAGCGCGTTTGCGCAGGTTCTCAGTCAGAAGCTTTTTGCGCAGACGGATACTCTGGGGAGTGACTTCCACCAGTTCGTCGTCTTCAATAAACTCGAGCGCCTGTTCCAGGGTGTGCTTGATCGGCGGTACCAGAGTCAGAGCTTCATCAGTGCCAGAGGCGCGCACATTGGTCAGCTGCTTGCCCTTGATGGGGTTGACCACAAGATCATTGCCACGGCTGTGGATACCAACGATCTGGCCTTCGTAGACATCGATAGCATGACCCAGAAATAAACGGCCACGGGCCTGAATATTAAACAGTGCAAAGGCGGCAGTCTTGCCTTTAACCATACTGACCAGCGCGCCATTTTGACGGCTGTGAGTCTCGCCCAGTTTTACCGGGCCATAGTGATCGAAAACGCTAGTCATAATGCCTGAGCCAGAGGTCAGAGTCAGGAAGGCGCCACGGAAGCCAATTAGCCCGCGAGACGGAATCATAAACTCCAGGCGCACGCGGCCCTTGCCATCAGGTTCCATATTGGTCATTTCGCCTTTGCGCATGCCCAGCTCTTCCATTACTGAACCCTGGTGCTGATCTTCCACATCGATCACAACCTGCTCATAGGGCTCCTGAACTTCGCCGTCCACCACTTTGGTCACTACTTCCGGGCGCGATACGCCCATTTCGAAGCCTTCGCGGCGCATGGTTTCAATCAGTACAGAGAGGTGCAGTTCGCCGCGACCTGAGACAATAAATTTATCTGGCGAGTCACCCTGCTTAACGCGCAGAGCCACATTGTGAATCAGTTCCTGCTCGAGGCGATCCTTAATATTTCTGGTGGTCACATACTTGCCTTCCAGACCAGCAAAGGGCGAGTTATTGACAATAAAGGTCATGCTGACAGTGGGCTCATCAACACTGAGAGCCGGCAGTGCTTCAATATTATCCGGGTCGCACAATGTGTCCGAGATGCCGAGGCCATCGATACCGTTAATACAGACAATATCTCCAGCTTCCGCCAGCTGTGTTTCTACCTGCTCGAGGCCCAGGTAGCCTTTAACATTGAGTACCTTGCCCCTGCGCTCTTTGTCATCAGCCGACTTAACCACCACCTGCTGGCCTGGTTTCAGGGTGCCGCGAGTAATGCGGCCAACACCAATAACACCCACATAGCTATCATAGGCCAGTGCTGAAATCTGCATCTGGAAAGGACCGGTGATATCTACTTTGGGCGAGGGAACATCGGTGATAATCATTTCGTACAGCGGCGTCATATCCTCAGCCATATTGTCAACGTCAGTGCCGGCGATGCCATTTAGAGCTGAGGCATAGATAACCGGGAAGTCGAGCTGCTCATCGGTGGCGCCAAGGCTATCAAATAGATCAAACACCTGGTCCATTACCCAGTCCGGGCGAGCGCCGGGGCGATCGACTTTATTGATCACAACAATCGGGCGCAGCCCCTGCTCAAATGCCTTGGAGGTTACAAAGCGCGTTTGGGGCATAGGCCCATCAACCGCGTCCACCAGCAGCAGTACAGAGTCGACCATGGACAGAACGCGCTCTACTTCGCCACCAAAATCCGCGTGCCCTGGGGTGTCCACGATATTGATACGGTAATCATTCCATTTGATCGCGGTATTTTTGGCAAGAATGGTAATGCCGCGCTCTTTTTCCTGATCGTTGGAATCCATAAGCCGCTCAGCGTCAGCATCTTTGCGATCAAGAGTCCCGGACTGGCTCAGGAGTTTATCAACCAGAGTTGTTTTGCCGTGGTCAACGTGGGCGATGATGGCAATATTGCGTAAGTTTTCAATGGACATTGAGATACCTAAAATTATCGCACTGGGCGAAAAAGCCGCGATTATACGAGAATTGACAGGAACTGCTACCGATCTTTTTAGTTGGGAGAGGCTTCAGCAGCTGCGCTGGAGTTGCGTTCAATCAACATTCTGGTGATCGAGGTGGGTGGAGAGGGGGGTGCGATCAGGTTTCCCTGCAGGAATTGGCAGCTGAGATCCAGCAATCGATGGTGAAAGTCAGATTCCTCGACGCATGGAGCTATGCACTTTAGGCCCACAGATCTTGCCAGTTCAACCAGGCCTTTAACCAGGTTCCAGGAGCTTTCAATCTCCGTGGACTCGATCATCAAACGGTGAGATATGCGGATTGTCTCAACTTGCAGTTCGCGCAGCTTCTGCAGCGGCAGACTCTGGTAACCCACATTGTCTACCAGTAGACCGCAACCCAGCTCATGAAGCCGGTTAATCTGCAGTTTTAACGAGCTATTTATCTTGGGCAGGCATTCTGTGTGCAGGCCAAACATAAAGAGTCGCGGCTTTACCCCATGCTTGAGCATAATTTCCTGAACCTGAAGAATAAACGAAGGGTGCTCCAGTTCGCGCAGGCTGAGGGTAAAGATAATACGCTGCTGGTCCTGCCATATGCCCTGGCTGCGCCACAGATTGATCTGTTTGCAGGCCTGGTCAATCAGAGACAGGGAAATATCCACAATCATCGACCCGGACTCCAGCACCTGAATAAACTCATGGGCTTCCACAATATCGCCGCAGGGCTTCTGCCAGCGCAGAAATATCTGTAGACCATCTATCAGGTTGTTGCTGGTGTCCAGAATGGGTTGGTAATAGGGTAAAAATGACTGGGCCTGAGACTCGTCCCGCAGGCGCTCGAGCAGCTCCATCTGTTTCTGCATTTCCTGAGACAGCTCGCGGTTGTGAAAATAGAAGTTAGATTTGCCCTCTCGTTTAATAGTGTACAGAGCCTGATCTGCCTGCTCGAGAATGCTATTGCCATCGCTGGAACCATCATTAAAAAACACTATGCCGATGCTGCAGCTGATTTGAAATTTTTCTCCCTTGATAATAAAGGGCTCGCTGGCGGCATCGATAATTTTTTCGGCAACCTGGGCAATTTGCAGCCGCGCTGTCTCCCCTTCGGTACCCAGGCGTTCCAGCAAGACTACAAATTCGTCGCCACCTAGGCGCGCCACTGTCTCCTGGGTACGAATCACCTTGCGCAGGCGCTGGGCAAACAGGGTGAGAGCCAGATCGCCGTAATGATGGCCGCGACTGTCGTTGATTTCTTTAAAATGATCCAGATCGATAAACAGCAGGGCACAGAAACTCTGAGTGCGCTGAGCCAGAGAGATTACCCGGTTGAGCTCTTCCATCAGTCGATGTCTGTTGGGGAGGCCGGTCAGGGGGTCAAAATAGGCCTGTTGTTTAATTCTGGTCTGCATGCGCACCCGATCGGTGACATCCTCAACAAAGGAAGCTGCGCCTATCACATTCATCTCGTCATCAAATAGCGGGGTCTCGTTCCATTCGCAGACAATAATCTGACCGTCGCTGGTAATATTTTCCGCAGTACCGGAAAAATCCTTGCCAAATAAAAACAGGTCGTGCTCAGCCTGTTCCATTAAAAAAGTCTTTTTGTCTTCAAATAAAAAATCTGTAGTGCGACCCAGAGCCTCAGATCGGGGAAAGCCAAAAATTGCCGTTGCTGCCGGATTCCAGCCAATAATTTCCCTGTTTTGATTCCATTCAATAAACCCCAGGGGTGTCTGCTCGATAAGGCTGGTGATTTTGTGGCTGGTATTGAGCGTGTGCTGACAGCGCTCCCTGGCCTGCAGAGCCTTTAACGAGAGCCTGACCAGAGCTCGGCGACAGTTGCTATTGGCCATATCCACCAACAGATAAAGCAGGAGCAATGTGACAGCTGCCTGAACAATCAATGGCGGTATTTGCAGTGCCAGACAGACGCCGATTGAGCTGTAGATAAGTGCGGTACTGAGTCGCCGCAGCCAGGGAGATTGCAGGTACATCAGCGGGCAGATAGCAGACAGAATAATAATAACTGTGCTACTCAGAATGGCATCCACCAGAGTTCCGGTATTGATAAACAGAGGCCCAGCCAGGCTCCAGCATACTGTGTAAACAGCGATTGCTGTTGTTGCTATGGTGCCGGGACTGGTATGGCGAGGCATAATAAGCCACAGGAACAGATGGCTGGCACTCAGGCCAATCATCCAGAGACTCACCGCTGGGCTGGGTTCAGCGCCAAATCTAACCAGTACCAGCGCCAGGCCGGCCATTATAGACAGCGCAACGCTGGCGCCCAGGTGGTTGACCAGGGTTTGATCCAACTCTAATTTTACGCACTGATCTGGGGGTGAAGAGCCTGTGGTTCCGGCATCCATGCTCTCACGGAGATCTGACTGATTGCTCGTCATCGGCTGCGTCCTGCGGCTGATTTTATGACTTAACCTGATTCTCGATACTTAAATATAGTCGCTAATGCAAAAAAATGGGCGCCAATCACAATAATCCTATGATTTAGTCTCGGTTTTACCTGTAAAAACGGCCACCTGATCAAAACCCTGATCCCGCATAAGCTGAGCCTGAAGGCGGCTCATAATGCCTTTGTCGCAATATAGTAGATAGGATTTTTGTCGGTCCAGCTTGTCGAGCCGCTGCTCTAGGCTGAAAAATGGAATGCACAGAAGCTGATTGTTGTGCAGAGTCAGAGGCTTGGCGTCAACCTCTGCCGGGTGTCTCACATCGATCAAGATATCCCCCTCCGCGAGCTGGGAGCTGTGCTCTATGGTGCCTGCGGCAGAGCAAACCATATTAAAAACCTCAGGAAAAGATGACAGAACTTACTCAGGGAGGCATTATAGCGACGCGGCCCATAATAAACCTATTTAAAATCAAACATGCACCATAATTGTGCAAACCTTCTAAATAAGCACTAATGTGGTGCATTTATTGGCTGTGCTTTTTGTTAAAGCGATCTTCCGGTTGCGTCAGTTGCAGTGATTGCGGCACTTGGAGAGACGGCGGTTTGCCGGGCTCCATTGGCATGACTATTGCTATCCCTTTAATGATAAATCTGATACTCACCAAGTCATTATGGTTTCGATGCGCCGAATGACTCTGTAAACAAAGCATTACTGATTCCATAGTGGAGGAAACAATGTCTGAGAAGACTCTAAAACTGATTAAAGATAGCGAAGCGCGTTGGGTTGACCTTCGTTTTACTGACACCAAAGGCAAGGAACAGCATGTCTCTATCCCCATCGGCGAAGTGGGCGAAGATTTCTTTGTCGAAGGTAAAATGTTCGATGGTTCATCCATTGCTGGCTGGAAGGGTATTAACGAATCAGACATGATTTTGATGCCAGATGACAGCACGGCTATTTTGGATCCGTTCACTGACGAGACTACAGTTATTATCCGCTGTGGCATCGTTGAACCCTCCACTATGCAGGGCTACGAGCGGGATCCACGTTCCATTGCAGAGCGCGCCGAGAAGTATCTCGAGTCTACCGGCCTGGGCGATACTGCGTTCTTTGGTCCAGAGCCTGAGTTCTTTGTATTCGACGATATTAAATGGGGTGCCGATATGAGCGGCGCCTTCTATAAAATCAATTCTGACGAAGCAGCCTGGTCCTCTTCCATGGATCTGGCCGATGGCAATATGGGCCACCGCCCTGGGGTTAAAGGCGGTTACTTCCCCGTACCACCAGTAGACAGCCTGCACGACCTGCGTGCTGCTATGTGTGGTGCCATGGAGCAGATGGGCCTGGAAGTAGAGGTACATCACCACGAAGTAGGTACCGCTGGTCAGTGTGAAATCGGTATTCGTTTTGACACTCTGGTTAAGAAGGCTGACCAGGTGCAGATTATGAAGTACTGCGTGCACAATGTAGCTCACGCCTATGGCAAGACAGCAACCTTTATGCCCAAGCCAATCGTTGGTGATAACGGGTCTGGTATGCACTGTCACCAGTCTTTCTGGAAAGATGGCGAGAACCAGTTCGCTGGAGACGGCTATGCTGGGCTCAGCGAAATGGCTCTGTACTATATCGGCGGCATCATCAAGCATGCCAAAGCGATCAACGCCTTCGCCAATGCTTCAACTAACTCCTACAAGCGTCTGATCCCGGGCTTTGAAGCACCTGTAATGCTGGCCTACTCTGCCCGCAACCGCTCTGCTTCAATCCGTATCCCCTACGTGCCAAGCCCCAAGGGCAAGCGTATCGAAGCGCGATTCGGTGATCCAACTGCTAACCCATACCTGATGTTTGCCTCTATGTTGATGGCAGGTCTGGACGGCATTAAGAACAAGATTCACCCAGGTGATGCAGCGGACAAAGATCTCTATGATCTGCCTGCTGAAGAAGCTGCGGCTATCCCCCAGGTTGCTGGCAGCCTGCGTGAAGCTCTGGATGCTCTTGATGGAGACCGTGAGTTCCTGACCGCCGGTGGTGTATTCACCGACGATATGATCGATGCCTACATCGAGCTGAAGATGGAAGAAGTCTACCGTGTTGAGCACACCACTCACCCGGTTGAGTTTGATATGTACTACAGCTGCTAAGTTTTTAGCACAGGCTGTTTTACAGCAAAATCGGACAGGCCCGTCATTCTTGGAATGACGGGCTTTTTCTTTGCCAGCTGTTTTTCTAATATGGGTCTAATCTTTAAATAGGGTTATGTGCAGTCTATTGCCTGTCAGGAGATCAATATGAGAATGCTATGTTTTATTGCAGTTATGCTCGGCCTACCGGCCTTTGCAGAGGTCTACAAGGTGGTTGATGCCGACGGCAATATCACCTATACAGACCAGCCCCAACCCGATGCTCAGCTTGCGCCGCTGGCGCTGCCACCGGTCAACAAAATACCAGCGGCCCAACCTGCGCCCCCCGGTGAGGACAATGAATCAGAAACTCGGGAAGCACAGCCAGAGCCCTTTGCCGGCTATACCCAGGCCTATATTCTGTCGCCGGAACAGGATCAAATTATTCCCAACCAGCAGTCTAATATTATTGTTCAGCTTTGGTTGCAGCCCCAGTTACAGTCCGGTCACAGGGTGCAATTGTTTCTTAATGGCCAGCCTCAGGGGGCCCCTGTTGATGCAGCGACCTATCAACTGGAGGACCTAGAGCGCGGCTCTTATCAAATTAGTGCCCAGATACAGAGTGCTCAGGGTAAAACCCTGGTTTCTCTGCAGCCAGTCAGCATCCATGTGCAGCGGCACTTTAAACACCGCTAGAATTTCTTGGTCCATTTGTGGATTAATTAAGCCCTCCCGCACCAAAATGGTGCATACTTAGCCTAAGTATCACTTTTTATTTGCCGACCTGCCCTGCAGGCCCCAATAGCAGGCCTATGGTTATCTTGGCAGGCATCCAATATTGGCCTGCTTATTGCAGTATTAAGCAGGTAGAGAAGTGAACTCTTTTACTAAACCAAATTACATAGCCTATGACTTCAGATCAGTTACACAGACTATTGCTCGATAACCTGAATACGGCGGTGCTATTGCTCGATGCCGAGTTGGTTATCGACTATATAAACCCAGCTGCTGAAGCTTTGATGCAAGCCAGCAGTCTGCGGCTCTGTGGTTCTGAGGCCACCGATTTATTTGTGGATGACAGAATGTCTCTGCAGACCTTGCAAGAGGCGCTTGAGACCGGAAGTCCCCACACACGCCGTCATGAGTATCTGCGTCTGCCTAGCACAGAGAGCGCACAGGTCGACTACACGGTTACCCCGGTAGAGCTGGATCAACAACCTATGCTGCTAATGGAAATGCAACCTATTGACCGGTTTTTAAAGATAAACCGCGAGGAGGCGCTGCTGTCGGTACATGACACTTCCAGAAGCCTGATACGTGGTTTGGCCCACGAGATTAAAAACCCTCTGGGCGGCATTCGCGGTGCGGCCCAGTTGCTAAACCAGATGATTGCCGAGCAGGGCCTGGATGATGAGACCAGAGAGCTCTGCCAGATTGTTACCACAGAGGCAGATCGCTTGCGCAATCTGGTCGATCGACTGCTCGGCCCCAATCATCTGCCACAGATGGAGACCATGAGTATCCACGAGGTCACAGAGCATGTGGCGGCTCTGATTGAAGCTGAGACCCAGGGAAAATTAAAACTGCTAAGAGACTATGATCCCAGCATTCCCGATATCCAGGGCGATCGGGAGCAGCTTATTCAGGCGGTATTAAATGTGGCGCGCAATGCCATGCAGGCGGTATTGGACTCCCCTCAGGTCAATCCACAGATTACTTTTCGCTCGCGAATTAAGCGCAGTTTTACCATTGCCGGGCAGCACCACAAAGTCATCTGTCGGCTCGAGGTTATCGACAACGGCCCAGGCGTATCCGAAGAGATCAAAGAGCGTATCTTTTTTCCGATGATCAGCGGCCGCAGCGAGGGCTCTGGGCTGGGTCTAACCATTGCGCAAACTGCGGTCAACGGCCATCAGGGCATTATTGAATGTGAATCAGAGGCAGGGCATACCAGCTTCTCTATCTACCTCCCTATAAAGGTTTAATATGAGTATCAATTCAGAAATTTGGATAGCAGAAGACGATCGATCGCTGCGCTGGGTAATGGAAAAAGCGATTACCAGAGATGGCATTACCGTGCGCAGCTTTGAATCGGGCAACGATCTATTGCAGGCGCTCAAGACCGCCGAGCCGGAAATCATTATCTCTGATATTCGTATGCCGGGCATAGATGGCCTTGAGCTGTTAAGGGAAATCCATGGCAATCGGCCGGATATTCCAGTAATTATCACCACAGCTCACTCTGATCTGGATAGCGCGGTGGCAGCCTATCAGGGGGGCGCATTTGAATATCTGCCCAAGCCCTTTGATCTGGAAGAGCTGGTAGATGTTGCTCGTCGCGGTCTGTCCTTTTCCAAAGAGCAGAGATCTCAGGCTGAGCCAGCGCAGGCTCAAACTGTAGCCAGAGAAATTATTGGCGAAGCACCTGCCATGCAGGAAGTGTTTAGAGCCATAGGCCGTCTTTCTCAATCTAATATCACGGTTTTAATCAATGGTGAGTCCGGCACAGGTAAGGAGCTGGTTGCCCAGGCTCTGCACAAGCACAGCCCTAGGCGCGAGAATAAATTTATTGCCCTGAATATGGCGGCTATACCCAATGATCTCATTGAGTCAGAGCTATTTGGTCATGAAAAAGGAGCCTTTACCGGCGCAGCTCAGCGTCGCGAAGGGCGCTTCGAGCAGTCTGACGGAGGCACATTGTTTCTCGATGAGATCGGCGATATGCCCCCCGAGGCTCAGACCAGGCTGTTGCGGGTGCTGGCCGATGGCGAGTTCTATCGAGTAGGTGGCCATACAGCCGTAAAGGTAGATGTGCGTATTATTGCTGCCACTCACCAAAATTTGGAGCAGCTGGTGGCGGAAAACCGCTTTCGTGAGGATCTCTTCCACCGTTTAAATGTTATCCGTGTGCACTTGCCCAAACTGGCTGATCGCCGTGAAGATATTCCCCAGCTGATGCAGCACTTCTTTTACCGGGCAGCCAAAGAGCTGGATATGGAGCCCAAGATTCTGTCTCAGGAAGCTGAGGACTTTTTCTTTAATTTGCCCTGGCCAGGCAATGTTCGTCAGCTGGAAAATATATGCCGCTGGTTAACTGTGATGGCTGCAGGCCGTGAGGTGCTGTTAACTGATTTGCCTCCTGAGTTACAGGCCGAGGATAAAGAGTCGGAAAGTCGCACTCAGGGCGACTGGCAGCAGATGCTAAAGCGCTGGAGTGAACGGGAGCTAAAACTGGGGAGAAGAGAGATACTCTCTCAGGCCGTCCCGGAATTTGAGCGCACCATGATTGAGACTGCGCTGGCCCACACCGGGGGGCGTAAAAAGGACGCAGCCGAACTGTTGGGCTGGGGGCGCAATACATTAACCAGGAAGCTGCAGGAGTACAGCATGGAGAGCAAGGCACTGTAGGTAGTTGCACCTAGGCATGTAAGGCACAAACGAAAAAACCCGCCTTTAAAAGCGGGTTTTTTTGGCCAATCAATTATTTGCTGATTAGTGCTGGGTTTCTTCGCTCTCAGCCTCGCCTTCCGCTTTGGCGGCCGCCTGCTGAACAGCAGAGGCAAACAGAGCATCAAAGTTAATCGGCGGAATCATCAGAGGAGGGAAAGATCCTTTGGTCAAAATATTATCGATCGCTTCACGAGCATAGGGGAACAGCAAACTAGGGCAGGTAGTGTTTAATACCTGAGTCAGTTGCTGGTCGGCAAAGCCCTGAATAGTAAACAGGCCTGCCTGCTCTACTTCGATCAGATAGATAGTTTCGTCATCGCTACTAACCGTAATTGTCAGGCGCAGGCTCACTTCGAATACACCTTCCTCAACCTTCGTCGACTTGCTGCTGAGATCCTGATTAACCTTTGGCTGCCACTGTTTGGTAAACACTGATGGGCCCTGTGGCGTTTCAAAGGACAGGTCTTTCAAATAAATGCGCTGGATAGAGAATTGTGGCTCTGCTGCTGGTGCTTCTGCGGCCGCGGCGGTTGTTTCTTCTGTCATGATCTTTAACCTTTTAAATTTGTTATTTGGTTGCCCGATAACTTTAATATGGAGACACCTGAGGCTAATTCAACCCTCGGCGGTGCTCAGTGAGTCCAGTCCACCCTGCCTATCCAGTTCACGCAGCTCGGTAAAGCCCCCTACATGGTCCTCACCTATCCAGATCTGTGGCACCGTATGCCTCGAACTGCGGTCCATAACAGAGGATCGCAACTCCGGATCTGCGTCAAGGGGGATATCTTTAAACTCAATACCTTTACTGGATAGCAGGCGGCGCGCCTGAATGCAAAATGGGCAAAAACGCGTTCCGTAAAGTACTATTTGCGACATGGTGCTTCCTTGTTCAGCTAGTCTCTTACCACCGGCATACTCTGAGCCTGCCATTCACCCATACCGCCACTGAGTCGGCGCACGTTGTAGCCTTCTTTGGTAAATTTTCTACCTGCGCCGCCAGCGTGCTGACCCATATGATCGGCCATGACCAGAATCTTGTCACGGGACTTTTCAAGTTCCCCAATGCGACTGTCCACCTTGGTGTGGGGGATATTGATAGCCCCATGGATATGCCCGGCCTGAAATTCATTGGCTGGACGCACATCCACTAGCACAGCCGTGTCGGCATTCATCATAGCCACCAGCTCATTGGCGGTAATAGGCTTGCCGCCTTTGCTACGCTCGCTCCAGACAAACAGATAAATCAGGCCCATCAGTACACTGATTAGTACCCATTGTTCGCTAACGAAGATAAAGATATCCACTGAATTAGGCTCTCATTTAATTAAACATTTGATCAAACACTGTGCCGTCAATAACACGGAGCGGCGCAGTATACACAGGAATGCAGGGCTTAGGAATTGTGCTGAGACGATTAACTCCAGCGCTGCCATACAGCTGTGCAGCTGTCTGGCAGTGGTGCCACCATACCAAGGGCCGCCCAGGGTTGTTGGTCTGAGTGAAAATCAGACCCGCAGGACGCAAGCAGGCCGTGGCTGTTGCAAAGTCTCGCCATATCCCTGGTTACAGAGGGGATTTGCAGGCCAGAGATTACTTCGATTGCCTCGCCACCCACGGCGGCAAAATCTTCGATTAGCAAATTGATTTTACTGCGCGTCATTTTGTACTTGGTGGGATGAGCCAGTACCGCAACGCCACCGGCGCCGCGTATCCAGCTCACCACCTGAGCCAGATCAGCCCACTGCTCTTTAATATCTCCAGCTTTGCCGGCACCCAGATATTTTTTAAATGCCTGCTGAATATTGCTGACGGCACCTATGGCCACCAGATGCTGGGCAAAGTGGGGGCGCCCTATCTGGCCGCCAGAGGTAAAGCTTTTGGCACCAGCCAGACAGTCTTCAAAACCATAGCGCTGCAGCTTTTCAGCAATTTTCTCTGCCCGCTGTTCGCGCGCCTGAGACTGCTGGGCCACGCCCTGTTGAATTGCATCGCTGGTCAGGTCCAGATCAAGTCCGACAATATGCACGCCAAACTTATTCCAGTAGCTCGAGAACTCTATGCCCGGGATTAGCCTGAGCTCTGTGCTTGGAGAGCGGGCGGTCTCATAGGCCTGAATACTGTCATGATCGGTAATCGACAGCATATTGATATTGCGCTCAATCGCGAGGCTAATAAGCTCCGCGGGCGACAGGTTGCCGTCCGAAACATTAGTATGACAGTGCAGATCTATATTCATGAACTCAAAAATCTAAAATAAAAACTCAAATTAAACGGCCGGCATTGTACCAGCCCAGCCAGGGTTTATACTTAATCAATGGAAAAGTCTGAATATATAGAGCCTATCACACAACAGCAGCAGGCTGAGGTAATCGAAGCGACGAGCCGCTGTATTGCTCTGGCCGCAGATATCTATGAACGCGAGTTTAGCTCTGTGCCTGTAGATTTTGATCTCAGAGGCAAATGTGCCGGCATGTATCAGGTTAGGCGCAAGCAACGGCGCATTAGATACAATCCCTGGCTGTTCGCCAAATATTATCAGGACAGTCTCAGTGATACGGTTACCCATGAAGTGGGACATTATATTGTCGACTGTCTCTATGGTTCGCGCCGGGTAAAACCCCATGGGCCCGAGTGGAAAAGCATCATGCTTGACCTGGGGGGCATTCCCAGAGCCACGGGCGACTATGATTTGACAGGCATCCCCATGCGCCAGTATCAGCGTTTTGACTATCTCTGCGGCTGCCGTGCCCATCAATTGACCATTATGCGCCACCGCAAAATCCAGCGCGGCCGAGCCAGCTATCTGTGCCAGTTCTGCCATGGTTCCCTGAAACCAGCATGAGCGATTCAGCACCAACCTCTGTAGCAGGTGAATGGTATGTCTATATAGTCCGGGCAAGCGACCAGAGCCTTTACACCGGAATCACTACCGATCCCGAGAGACGTCTGGTCGAGCATCAGTCCGGCAAGGCTGGGGCCAAATACTTTCGCGGACGCAAAGCTGTGGAAATGGTGCATATAGAGAAGGGCTACAATCGCAGCACTGCAGCCAGTCGAGAGGCTGTTATTAAAAAACTCAGCCGTGCAGAAAAATTGGGGTTGATCAGAAAATAATTATAATTGTATATACAAATATTATAATATTTTGCTTTAAGTTTTCTTTATAATTAATGGTTATTTCTGATAAAAACTGGATTTTTCGCCGATTTTGGGGTAAAAATACCACTGGTGATCAAAAATAATATTGTATATACAGATATAAAAGTATATACATTTAATTGAGTACAGAACTATGGTGAAAACTGCGCTAAAGCTGCCCCAGTACCAATTGATAAAACAGTACCTTAAGCATCAGATAGAGTCTGGTGAATGGCCGGTTGGATTTCGCACGCCATCGGAAACCAAACTGGCCAGCCAATTCTCTGTAAGCCGGATGACGGCGCGCAGGGCTCTGCAGGAACTTGCAGACCAGGGCCTGCTTTCGAGAACCGCTGGATCGGGGACCTTTGTTGCCAGGCCAGAGTCGCAGGTTGCCAGTTTGCAGATTATTGATCTGGTAGAGCGGGCCCGCCAGGCGGGGTACTACAGCAATCGC
>DDCQ01000096.1:5861-18921 GCA_002334915.1 Porticoccaceae bacterium UBA2002 | reverse complement strand
CCCCTGGTACTGCAACAGCTATGGGTAAATACCTCGCTGGCACCGGCTCTAATCAAGCAAACATTTAACAAAGTCACCCCAGATGACTATCTGCAGTGGTTTGCGCCCAGCACCAAGGTTGACTATCAGCTGATGGCTGTGGCCCCAGGCTCAGAGCAGCGGGAGCGGCTGGCCCTCGCAGAACTGGAGTCGTCGGTGTGTATGCAACTCAATCGGCGCTGTTGGCAGCATCAGCAGGTGCTGAGTATCTCTGCGTCTATTATTCCAGCCGCCTTTTATCAGCTGGGGCATAATTTGTTATAGGGCTGGAAGCTTAATCCCTAGGTAATAATTCCACTTCCGGGACCACCGCCCTGGCCACCCTGTCCGGGCACCACAATCTGCGAGGCCTGTTCACGGCGCATGCGCTCCATTTCTTTCGCTGCTTCCTCCACGGCAATAGCCGCTTTACCGGCAAAGTCTTGCGCAGCTTCGCCAATGCTGGTTCCCTCGAGAGCAAAATTGAGAGGAATAGCGCCCATGGGAGTCATCACCTGGGCCGAACCGAAAAAGTTGACCGCCCGATCTGGGTCGTCGGAGCCATCGGCGCACACCGGAATCAGTTTGCGGATTGCACCCATCTTCTGGTCTGTGTAGTTTTCTTCGCGGAACAACCCATTGGGGTCCATTGCATTTTCGGTTTCAGTACTCATGATAAAATTGCCAAAGCCCTAGATAATTAGAATATTAAAAAACAGCCGATACCCTACCAGACATACCTGTAAAGCTCTAGACAGTTTGAGGCTCCAAGCCTCGAGCCAACAGAGCACTGATAGCAATCAATAGCGAAGACATCAGCAGGCAGCTAACAAGCCCATACTGTTGATAAATCAGTCCCGACAGCGCTGTGCCCAATAGTCGCCCCCCGGCATTGGCCATATAATAGAAACCCACATCCAGAGAGGCTGATTCACGCCGGGCCAGGGCCAGTATTAGATAGGAGTGCACACTGGAGTTAATGGCAAATACAGCACCAAATATGAGCAGGCCAATTATCAGAACCAGCCCGGCATCAACCCCAGACTTCAGGGCCAAGGCGATACCACAGGGCAGCAATGTCAGCAGCGCGGCCCAGAAATACAATGTTCTGCCGCCGGGTACAGAAGTGCCGGTAATCTTTGGTGCCAGAACCTGTATGGCGCCATAAATAATGACCCAGGATGCCATCAGGCTACCCACCTGCACGGGCGACCAGCCCAGCTGGCTCTGAAGAAATACCGGCAGTGCCACTACAAACCAAATATCGCGAGAACAAAACAGAAAGAGCCTGGCTGCGGAAAGTCGATTTACTCCTGCGCTGGTCGAAAGACTCTGACTAAATGAACGCCTGTTAGCGCCGGGCTGATGATCCAGCAGCCAGATACCCATTATCAGGGTTACCAGCAGCAGTCCGATAAGGGCGGCAATACTGCCCTGAAAGCCGACACTGGCTAGCAATACACCACCGAGAAAATAGCCCATGCCCTTAAGCGCGTTTTTTGAGCCGGTCAGCATGGCCACCCAGCGATAGAGCTTGCTTTGCTCCTGATCAGACACCAGGGTTTTAATACTGCTTTTGGCGGCCATTTTATTGAGGTCTTTGGCAATCCCTGATATTGCCTGAGCTATCATCACATAGACCACCGTTAGCACCGAGGGGTCTGCCAACAACAGCGTCAGGGCAAAAATCTGCAGTCCCAGACCCAGCTGCAGGCACAGGGTTAAGCCAAACCTTGACCCCAACCAGCCGCCGTACAAATTGGTCACCACGCCAAAAAATTCATAGAGCAAAAACAGACTGGCGATTTCTATTGGGCTGTAGCCTAGATTGTGGAAAAATAGCAGCACCAGCATGCGCAGGGCGCCATCACTCAGGGTAAAGCCCCAGTAACTAAAAGTAACGGTAATATACTGGGCAAGTGGCGAGCGCATAGACATTGCGGTCTCAGTATTTAGATAGACCGGGCGATTTTACCCGCCAGCTCCATCATGCGATTTACATAGCCGATCTCATTGTCATACCAGATCAAGAGCTTCACCTGACTGTTATTAATCACCATAGTCGAAAGACCATCGACAATGCCTGAGCGGCGATCATTGGTATAGTCGACCGACACCAGTGGCCTTTCCTCAAAGCCGAGAATACCTTTGAGGCGTCCTTCTGCTGCTGTCTGCAGCGCGCCATTAACCTGCTCAACACTGACCTGCTGTTGCAGTTCAAATACACAGTCTGTCAGGGAGGCATTGGCCAGAGGCACGCGCACGGCAAGCCCATTTAATTTGCCTTTCAGTTCTGGGAAAATCTCGGTAATAGCGGTTGCCGACCCTGTGCTGGTAGGAATCAGCGACATACTGCTTGCTCGGGCGCGGCGCAGATCAGCATGGTATTCATCGAGAATGCTCTGGGTATTGGTAATATCGTGAATGGTGGTAATGGAGCCATGCTCTATACCAAAGCAACTGTGCAGAACATCAATTACCGGGGCCAGACAGTTGGTGGTGCAGGAGGCTGCCGTCACAATATTCTGGCCCTGATATTTATCATCGTTAACGCCCATAACCACATTGACAACCCGGTCTTCGGGCAGGCCCTTAATGGGGGCTGAGACCAAAACCTTTTTTATTCCCTGGGCGAAGTAGGGCTTTAGTTTGTCTTCGGTTTTAAACTTGCCCGTACATTCTACAACCAGATCGACACCGGCTGCAGCCCAGGGCGTTGCGTCAATAGAATGACATTGGGAATAGCCTATGCTCTGCCCATCAATGCTAATTTGGCTGCCCGAGGCATGGGCACCAATATCCCTGTCCCAGGTGCCATGCACAGAGTCAAACTGCAGCAGATGGGCGGCACTGGAAGCGTCTCCCGCACATTCATTGATATGCACTATCTGAAAGCCCGCAGCGCCCCAAGACTCTCGCAATGCCAGCCGGCCAATTCGGCCGAAACCATTGATACCTACTTTAATTGTCATATAAATCCGTCAATTGTTAATTCCCCGGGATCTTAGCCGGTATTCTTTACAAAAATATGTCGCAGTTGCGGGGCCCAAGCAGTTCACAGTATTGCATGATAGATGCTTTTTTGAGAACTGAGTAACAGTTGAGTTGCGACCCTATCGAGAGAATCCCGCCACCGATAGGCCTTAAATAAATTGCTCACCACAGCAGCTCCGATAGTTTTTCATAACAGGGACTCTAATCAGTGAATATTGAGGAAAGGACTCATGAATTTATTCAGTTTTGCCAGCTTAGCCACCATTGCCACAGGTTCTTTATTTGGCATATCAATCGGATTTTTCGCCTATGGTGCTGATGTTTGGATCAGCACAGGCATTGGTTTCGGCGTTGGAACCTGTGTCGCTCTCAGTGAATTATTTCCCGTTTTTGACTAGTCGCCAGATTTAAGCTCAGCAACCCCAAACTCTCCCCCATTAGGCCACCGAAAAGTGGCCTTTTTTTATTATTATCTGATTTGGGCTCAGTGATCGTGCCCACCGGGACCATGCACATGACCATGTTCTAGCTCTTCTTCAGTTGCATCGCGAACAGCTTCAATAGACACATCAAAGTTAAGATTTTTGCCCGCCAGTGGATGGTTGCCATCTACGGTTACAGTTTCATCTGTCACTGCGGTAACAGTGACAGGCACCGTGCCACCCTGACCGGTTTGAGCCTCAAACTGCATACCGACTTCGATTTCATCAACACCTTGGAATGAGGTGCGCGGCACCTCCTGAATCAATTCATTCTGAACTTCACCATAGCCCTCGGTTGCAGATATGGCTACCGACATGGAGTCACCCACGGCCTTGCCTGTAAGGGCATTTTCCAAGCCAGGAATGATATTGCCAGCGCCATGCAGATAGGCCAGTGGCTCTTTGCCGGCTGAGCTATCGAGCTGCTGCCCATCGTCATCGGTCAGAGTGTAGTGAAAGCTTACGGCGCTGTTCTCTTTGATAGTCATGCTAAATTTCCAGTGGCTAATAAAGCCATCATTATGCGATAACAGCAGGCAAATATCGAATAGACTAACAAAAGGTGCGCTGGCCTAATGCTTCTGTCATATTTATGTCATATCGCAGTCATTTAATGGAAGCATGTACAAATGAAAGAAGAGACCAATATTATGCCCAAGCACACGATTCTGCTGGTCGATGACGAAGCGGCGATTAGAGATATGCTCAGCATTGCGCTAGACGCTGCCGGCTACAATGTGCTGCAGGCGGAGAACGCTCAGCAGGCCCATGCCATTATTATCGATCGCCACCCGGATCTGGTACTGCTGGACTGGATGATGCCTGGTACCACAGGCCTGGAGCTGCTGCGCCGCCTCAAGCGAGATGAACTAACCGAAAAGGTGCCGGTGATTATGCTGACCGCCAAAGCGGAGGAGGACAGCAAGATATCAGGTCTGGATGCGGGCGCCGATGACTATATTGCCAAGCCTTTTTCTCCCCGCGAGCTTATCTCCAGAGTTAAGGCAGTGCTGCGCCGTATTGGGCGGGAGGATCTCAAAGATCCCATTCATGTGGGGCAGATGGTCTTTGACCCAATCGGGCATCGGGTCAATATTGGTGGCCAGCCTATAAATTTAGGGCCTACAGAATACCGGTTGCTACAATTTTTTCTCACGCACCAAGAGCGAGTCTATTCCAGAGACCAAATTCTGGACTATGTTTGGGGCGGCAATGTCTATCTAGATGAGCGCACGGTGGATGTCCATATACGTCGCCTGCGCAAAGCAATTTCGGTTGCAGGCCATGACAACTATGTGCAGACTGTGCGCGGAGCCGGGTATCGTTTCTCGACACAGCTAACGACTGCATAATTAGAGTGCAGTTGATCATGCACTTCAAAGGGGTCAGATTCATTGCGACCAGGAATGTCTACAGAGATATGGCGTATTGTCCTAGTAGGGCTATTTACCCTGTTCTTTGGTTGGAGTCTGGGCTACACCCTTGAAATCATTCTTATAGGTGCAGGCTGCTATCTGCTCTGGACCTTTCGCATTATCTCCAAGTTATTTACCTGGATAGACAAAGGTATGCGGGGTATTCCCCCCGATGCCGGTGGCGTCTGGGGTGAAATCAGCGATACCCTCAATCGCCAGCGTCGCCGTCATCGTCGTGCTCTTGAAAAGATGCGCCGCACCATCAAACGGGTCACTAGGGTTACCGAGGCTCTGGAAGAGGGTGTTCTGGTGCTGCGCAGTGACCTTACGCTGGACTGGTGGAATAGTTCGGCCAAGAAGCTGTTGGGCTTGAGGTCCTCAGACAGAGGGGGCGCCATTATCAATTTAATTCGCGACCCGGAGTTTGTCAGCTATATCCATCAGCCTGAATTTGTTGGCGCTATTCAGATGCCATCCTCCAGCTATGAGGGCAGGCTGCTGGAATTTACCGCGTCTCATTTTGGCGATAACGAGATTGTGCTGGTTATTGCCGATATAACCCGCATAGACAATCTTGAGACTGTGCGCAAAGAGTTTGTAGGCAATATATCCCATGAGTTGCGCACCCCATTGACGGTCATCCGCGGCTATATCGAGACATTGCAGGATCTACCCAATAACACAGCCACAGTCGACCGAGCCTATGAGCAAATGGCAACTCAGGTCAATCGTATGCAGTCACTGGCCGACGATTTAATTTTGTTGTCCCGTTTTGAGGGGGCCGAGTCTCAGGGCAATGGAGGGCTGGACGGGCAGCAAAACTATCAGCCCACAAATTTATTTAATCTATTATCAGAGATTATTCTTGAAGCTCAGCAGCTCAGCGGCGGAAGACACAGTATACAGCTGGATTGCCCTGAAGCTCTCAGCCTCAGTGTTGACCCTAGCGGTCTGCGCAGCGCTCTGGGTAATCTGGTATTTAATGCGGTACGCCATAACCCACAGGGTGCGGCTATTGATATTTGTGTAACTGAGCTCGGTGATGCTGTGTCCATCACTATTGCCGATGATGGAGTGGGATTAGACCCTCTGGAAATACCCAGACTGACCGAGCGTTTCTATCGCGGAGATAACAGTCGCAACTCCGACACCGGTGGAAGTGGACTGGGTCTGGCCATTGTTAAACATGCAGTGACCAGCTGCGGGGGTGAGTTACAGATCAATAGCCGCCTGGGACAGGGCGCTGAGTTTATCTGTAGCTTCCCCGTTGGAACTGATTAGCTGGGTGATGCTCTGCTAGGTTCCAGCGCAGCGAAACTGATAGTGTAGAAAAAAATCACCCTGCTGCTGACCATTGGGCTCTGTCCATTGGCGCTGCATATCCCAGCCTCTGGCGCAATAATGGGCCATTTCGAGATGCAGCTTCTGAATCGCTATGGTGACTGACTCTTCGAATTTAGCGTCTGGCCGCAGAGAGTAGGGCTGGCGTGCCACAAAGCTTTGGTTGGCATGGTGGTTCAGAGTTCCAGCCGCGGCCACAGGGCGCTCAATAATGCCCGAGGCGGTAAGTGAACCATCGCCATAGAGCTTTGTAATCTGGGCTGAGTTATTGGCTCTGGAAGTCTTTGCGCTTTTATCGCGGGAGCCCTGTTGCTTCTCACATTGAATAATCTTGTCGAGAAAATCCGGCCCGTCTGCATCATCAGTATCAAAGTCACAGCTACTGTTGGCGGCCCCTGAGAGCAACATTGCGACCGATAAAAAAGCGCCAGACCATAGTTTTGCATCTGTGGAATTCATCATTATCACCTTATGTTAAAAAGGGCGCCAAAGCGCCCTTTTTAATAGAACTGAACTAAATCTTAACCTAAATCCACAGGCTAATGCTTAGAACTTGTGTTCCATACCAACACCAAATGAGCTGGCTTCATCGTCCGCTGAATCTACCTCAGAATCAGTATTATCTGTGTAGAAAATATAAGCCTTGGTGTTTTTGCTCAGCTTGTAATCAGCACCCAGAGACAGTGTTTCCTCTTCATCACCATCTACATCATCTTCAATAAAGCCATACTGGGCTTTTAATGTCGTCTTATCCATTTTGTAAGCGGCACTTACAAAAAAGCCAGACTCATCCTTGGTACCCTGATTATCTTCGTTTTGCTGGTACATGGCACCCAGTTTTAGATTGTCCATTTTGTACTGCATAACCATACGCACCAGATCCTGGCTATCTACATCCTGATCGCCGGCCACTGCAAGATAGAGGTTATCTTTGTTGTAGCTCAGTGAATAGGATACGCCATCGCTAAGACCAGTATCATCAATGCCATCGCCATCAACATCTGCGCCTTCACCGGGAATCATTGCAACAGTGCCAGAGAATCCACTTACTGTGGGGCTGGTGTAAGCAATAATATTGGAAACGCGGTTCTCGCCCTCGAAGGTATTTTTGATATCACCTTCTAGATCATTAAATAAATCGATCTTTTTCTGTGCCAGTTTGGTAGGTGAGTCGTGCTTGCCTGCCCAAACCGTACCAAAGCTGCCTCTGATACCGCCCATAATATTTCGCTGGGTAAACGTCTGGCCTTTGCAGTCGCCATCATCCACACAGATTTCAAATTCTGCTTTATATACAGCATACAGCCCGTCGGTAATCTTGGTTTTACCCTTAACACCCAGACGCGATGCATTGCTATTAAGTTTCCATTTATCAGATGAGTTCTCATCTGTATTGACCACAGAGACATTAATCTTGCCATAAATAGTGCCATCAATCGGGCCATCGGCAAAGCTATTTGACGCCAGCCCAACCGCGGCGGCTACAGCAGCTGAAAGTGCTAGTTTGTTCATGTTGAATCCCCAAAAGTTTAATTCAATGGGCTTTACCCCAATTTAGGTTGCAGAAATATGACAGCAACATGATAAATATATGAAATAAATATGACATTAATATGACAGGCTTAAATCTACTGGAATTTATTTGTTCAGGCTTAATTGTCATATTTCTGTCACATAACTTTAATACAGTGCTCTTGTACTAAAACCGAATCAATTAATAGCACATCTTTGTGCCAGCTCTTGGAGGTTCTTATGACCCAACTTAAATTTATTCCAGCCGTTATTTTTGCTATGGCTTCGATCAGTGCAACCTCTTCTATGGCTCGCGAGTCAATAGAAGTAGTAGGATCTTCAACCGTATATCCCTTTTCAACCGTCGTGGCTGAACGCTATGGCCGCGCCAGTGGAAAACTGACGCCCAAAATCGAATCAACCGGTTCCGGTGGTGGCATGAAGTTATTCTGCTCCGGCGTTGGCACTAACTATCCGGATATTACTAACTCCTCAAGACGCATGAAGAGCAGTGAGTTTAAGAAATGTCAGACAAATGGCGTCAAGGAAGTCATTGAAGTTCAGGTTGGCTATGACGGTATTGTTATTGCTAACTCAGTTGAATCAGCGCCTATCGAGCTGAGCCGCAAAGATATCTTTTTGGCCCTGGCTGCCCAGGTACCAGGTGCAGCAGAGGGTGAGCTTATAGATAATCCTTACACGACTTGGAAGCAGGTCAACCCAGCATTGCCAGATACACCAATCGAAGTACTTGGGCCTCCCCCGACCTCTGGTACTCGCGATGCATTTGCTGAGTTGGCCCTGGAAGGCGGCTGTAAGAAGTTTGCCTGGATAAATGCGATGAAGAAAGCCGACAAGAATGCTTACAAGGCTCTCTGCCACACTATCCGCGAAGATGGCGCCTATATTGAAGCTGGTGAAAATGACAATCTGATTGTCCAGAAGCTGCAGGCAAACCCAGCAGCACTGGGTATCTTCGGCTTCAGTTTTCTGGATCAAAACGCCGATAAGGTACAGGGTGCAAATATCGAATCTATTGAGCCAACCTTTGAGTCAATTGCCGATAAGTCGTACCCAATTTCACGCCCACTCTACTTCTATGTGAAGAAAGCCCATGTGGGTGTTGTGCCAGGTATTGAAGGTTACCTCAATGAGTTCACCAGTGAGCGCGCCTGGGGTGAAGATGGCTATCTGGCCGAAAAAGGCATGATCCCCCTGCCTCTTGAAGAGCGCAAGGCTATGGCAAAAAATACTCGCTCTTTAACGCCAATGACAGGTAATGAAGCATTGAAATAATGCGGCTATTTTGTCACAGTACGGCCCGGCTCAACGAGCCGGGCTTTTCTATCTCTGAGGGACAACGCCAGCCACATGCAAGCGACTAATATACTAATTTTGCTCTTTGGCTTTGGTGCACTGGCCTTTTACCTGGGCCGCGGACGCTCTCTCGCTATTGCTGCCCCTCTGGGTGGTATTCGCAAGCTCCATTCTCTGCCCTCTTACTATGGGATGCATACGGCATTCTGGTGTGCGCTGCCATCGCTTATCCTGCTGGCTCTGTGGATGATATTTGATGAGCCAGTGATTAACAGCATAGTGATAGGCGCTGCCGCCACCGATATAGCGCCCTCAGATACCGCCAGCTATAACCTACTGTTAAACAAAATTGGCAATCTTGCCGATGGTGTATTGCCGCGCGCCGGGCAGAGTGGTTCGCTGATTGCTGCTGCTGACCATATGATTTATCTGCGAGAGATATCTCGCTGGTCACTGACATTGCTGGCGCTAGTGTTCTCAGCAGCTGGGCTGTTTTTGGGTCTAAGCAGAATAGCCTCGGGTTTTCGAGCTCGCCCAGCAGTTGAAAAAGTCATGCAGAATCTGCTGCTGGCCTGCGCCTGTCTGGCTATTTTTACCACCTTGGGCATTGTGCTCTCGGTACTGTTTGAGTCCATTCAGTTTTTCCGCTCGGTTCCTGTGACCGATTTTGTCTTTGGGCTGGACTGGAGTCCACAGACTGCTATCCGTGAAGATCAGGTGGGTTCCTCGGGTAGTTTTGGCGCCGTGCCATTATTTGTTGGCACCCTGCTGGTATCGGCAGTGGCGATGGTGGTGGCAGTGCCGATTGGTCTGATGTCTGCGATCTATTTAGCCGAGTACGCGAGCAAGAGAGTGCGCACAGTCGCCAAGCCAGCTCTCGAAGTGCTTGCCGGCATCCCCACTGTTGTTTACGGATTTTTTGCCGCTCTGACCGTGGCCCCTTTTCTCCGTGATCTCGGCAGTAGCTTTGGACTGACAGTCTCTTCCGAGAGTGCTTTGGCTGCTGGCGGTGTGATGGGGGTTATGATTATTCCTTTTATCTCCTCACTGGCCGACGATGTGATTACCGCCGTGCCCCAGTCTATGCGCGATGGCTCGCTGGCTATGGGTGCCACCCATTCAGAGACTGTGCGCCGCGTGGTTATTCCCGCCGCGCTGCCAGGCATTGTTGGCGGTATTATGCTGGCAGTATCCAGAGCTATAGGCGAGACTATGATTGTGGTGATGGCGGCTGGTATGGCGGCCAAACTAACAGCCAACCCACTGGATTCAGTGACCACCGTGACAGTGCAGATAGTTACCCTGTTAACTGGCGACCAAGAATTTGATAGCCCCAAAACCCTGGCTGCCTTCGCTCTGGGCCTAATGCTGTTTATTGTTACCCTGTTGCTAAATATCTTTGCTCTGCACATTGTTAAGAAGTATCGAGAACAGTATGAATAAGTCAGTGGATAACTTATCCAAAATAAAGCGCTCTCTGACTCGCCGTAATCGCGCTGAAGCCAGGTTTCAATGGTATGGGCGTGTGGCTATATTTATTGGCTTGGCGGCGGTCGCCGTGCTATTTATCGATATTATCGGCAAAGGGCATGGGGCATTTCAGGCGACCTATATCAATCTCAATGTCAGCTATGATCAGGAATTACTTGGTATTGAGAATTTGTCCGATCCAGAGCAGCTGGTGATGGGTAATTGGGATGCTCTGCCCAAGCTTGCACTGCGCGAAAAATTTACCGATGTCTCAGGGCGCAGGGATAAACGTCGACTTTACGGGCTACTTAGCAATGGCGCCGGGTTTGACTTAAAAGACCGCCTGCTGGCCAACCCGCAGCTACTCAATACAACCGAGTCTATCTGGTTGTTGGCTGATGATGATATAGATACTTACTACAAGTCCTGGTTGGATGGCGAAGCCTATGCAGCGCGGCTGTCTGATAAACAGGTGGTCTGGATCGACCAGTTGCACGAGCAGGGTCTGATTCACCTGCAGCTAAACAGCAATCTATTTACCCGCGGCGATTCCCGTGAGCCAGAGCAGGCTGGTATTCGAGGCGCGGTGATGGGCTCATTGCTGACGCTGGTACTGACTCTGATGCTGTCTTTCCCTATTGGTGTTTCCGCGGCTATTTATCTGGAAGAGTTTGCGCCTAAAAATAAATGGACTGACTTTATTGAGGTCAATATTAATAACTTGGCCGCGGTGCCTTCGATTATTTTTGGTTTGCTGGGCCTGGCCATCTTTATAAACTTTTTCCATGTGCCCAGATCTGTGCCCATTGTCGGTGGCCTGGTACTGACATTGATGACCCTGCCTACCATTATTATTACCAGCCGTGCGGCCATTAAGTCAGTGCCACCCTCTATTCGGGAGGCGGCGTTGGGAATGGGCGCCTCCAAGTTTCAGATGGTGTTGCACCATGTGTTGCCTCTAGCCCTGCCGGGTATGCTGACTGGAGCAATTATTGGCATGGCTCAGGCGCTCGGCGAAACGGCGCCATTGCTGATGATTGGTATGGTTGCGTTTATTGTGGATATTCCGGGGAGCTTTACAGATCCGGCCACGGTGCTGCCGGTACAGATTTTTCTCTGGGCCGACAGTCCTGAGAGAGCCTTTATTGAAAAGACGTCCGCGGCCATTATGGTGTTGTTAACCTTTTTGATTATTATGAATACATCGGCCGTTTGGCTGCGAAAGCGTCTCGAGCGCCGTTGGTAAACAGGAATAAATTATGAGTCCAGCAGATACAGCCAAGCCTGCAAAGGCAGCTTCCAAACCGGCTGCAAAGCCAGCAGTTAAGGCGGCCAGCAAGGCTAAGTCCAAACCTAAGGCTAAAACAGCGGCCATCAAAACCCGCAAGGCCGTTGCGCCGAAGATCAAAGCTGCCCAGAACCTGGATATAGCCGATCATCAGGAGACTGTGGGTAAAAGCTTTAGCGACAATGCCAAAATGACCATGCGTAATATCAATGTTTACTACGGCGATAAGCAGGCGATTTATGATGTGAGTATTGATATCGCCAAGAATGAAGTAATGGCGATGATTGGTCCTTCAGGCTGCGGCAAGTCGACCTTTCTGCGCACATTAAACCGCATGAATGACACCGTAGAGGTGTGTCGAGTCGAGGGTGATATTTGCATGGATGGTGAAAACCTCTATGCGCCAAAACTAGATGTGGTTGAGCTGCGGGCGCGGGTAGGTATGGTGTTCCAAAAGCCCAATCCTTTCCCCAAATCAATTTATGAGAATGTGGCCTATGGTCCAAAGATTCATGGTTTGGCTGACAGCAGGGTAGATCTGGATGAGATTGTTGAAAACAGCCTGCGCAAGGCCAGCCTGTGGGAAGAAGTGAAAGAGCGTCTGCACCAGCCAGGTACAGGGTTATCTGGTGGTCAGCAGCAGCGGCTCTGTATTGCCAGAGCTATAGCCGTTAGCCCGGAAGTTATTTTGATGGATGAGCCCTGTTCGGCGCTGGATCCCATTGCCACAGCAAAAATTGAAGAGTTGATCGAAGAGCTCAGTGAGAACTTCACTATTGCCATTGTGACTCACAGCATGCAGCAGGCCGCGCGAGTGTCGCACCGTACTGCTTACTTCCATCTGGGTAAACTGATTGAGGTAAATCCAACAGAGCAGGTATTTACCATGCCACAGCACCAGCTGACGGAAGCTTATATTACCGGACGATTTGGTTAAGACGTTAAAAGCAGCCTATATTGGTAGGCTAAATGGAGAATAATATGGCGAAGATGTCATTTGAAAATCACATCATGAAGCAGTTTGACGAGGAGCTCGAAGAGATCCGAACTCGGCTAATGGAGATGGGCGGCAAAGTAGAACAGCAGCTGCAGAATGCTGTTACGGCGGTTACCGATGCCGACAGTAAATTGGCTGAGGAAGTTATCTCTGGAGACCAGAGTATCGATAATATGGAAGTGGATATAGATGAAGCCTGTATCTTGATTATTGCGCGCCGCCAACC
>DDCQ01000096.1:3131-5691 GCA_002334915.1 Porticoccaceae bacterium UBA2002 | reverse complement strand
GTTGATCTGGAATATAAAACCGCATTGCGCGAGCTGGTCACCTATATGATGGAAGACCCAAGAAGCATTAGTCGAGTGATCAATGTGTTGTGGGTTATTCGCTCCCTGGAGCGAATTGGAGACCATGCTAAAAACCTTTGTGAGCAGATTGTCTTTGTTGTAAAAGGGAAAGATATTCGTCATCAGAAGTGATTTTTCGTTGCTCACAATATTAAAAAGGAGGCTTAGGCCTCCTTTTTTTATGCCTGATAACCGCTTGCCCCAGAGACCAGTTTTCCCTGTCATATTACCGTCATAAATAATTCATACCAGCGTAATTTTCGCCTGTTAATTTCCCCCTATTAAAGATCATTAGACCGATCTTGGTGGCAGCCTGCGATGGCTTTTTTTAGTTTATAGACTCGAGGAAGGGTTAAAGATGTCCGGAAAATGGATTCGATTATTCGTATTGGCGATTTCACTTTTAGCGCCAGTAGCTTCGGCAGAAGAAGCCTTTGTGCTGGTATTCCTTGAAGATGCGCCCCTCAGACATATCAAGGTAGCCATAGATGGTGAGATTGTTGGCGTAACTGATGGTAAAGGCCTGGTACAGGCTTCTATTTCACCCGGTCCCCACAAGCTGTATCTGATCGATGACGATGTTGCCATTCCTGTGAGTTTCGAAGTACCAGAGGGTGGCGAAGTCGAAGTATCGGCTGTCTTCAACAGAAACCCAGAAGTTGAGCCAGTGGTTAAAAAACGAATTTTTAAGGCTGGTATTGAAGCTACTGGTTTTATTGCCGGTGTGGTCACTTCTCCATCTGGTGTGCCTATTGAGGGTGCTGCGGTGGAAGTATCTGATCTTCAGTTAACCGGCTTAACGAATGAGGAGGGTGTCTACACCCTAGAAGTTCCCCGCGGTATGCACAGTGTCAGCGTTTCCCAGGAAAACTATAGAGTCCCAGCCCCAAGTTCAGTTCGGGTCTTTGCTGACCTGGGTGTTTACGCTGGTTTTAAGCTAATTAAGAAGCGTCCCGCCTCTGACAGCATGGCCATTATTCCCGCGCCTACTTTTGAAGAGGTAGTTACGCTAGGTGTTTTTAACCCAACCAGGGGAACGGAAAACATCGAGCGCTACGCCACGACTATTGTCAGTGCAATGGATGCTGATCAGCTGGCGCGCTTTGGCGATAGTGATGTGGCTGTCGCCATTGGGCGGATTGCAGGCCTCAGCGTCTCCGATGGCAAGTATGCCAATGTGCGGGGTCTTGACGGACGATATATTGCCATCAACTTCAATGGCATCCTGATGCCCAGTACAGACCCAATGCGCAGGGATGTTCAGCTCGATCTGTTCCCTTCCAATATTGTTGAGACTATCGAAGTTCAAAAGTCATTCTCTGCAGATCAACTGGCGTCCACTACCGGTGGCTCTATTGCAGTGAACACCAAAGGGCTGCCTGATGAGCGCGCAGGCTCCTTATCAGTTTCACTTGGTATCAATGCTGAGTTTACGGGTGACGAGATTCAAGAGTATCGCAACAGTAATAGAGAGTGGCTGGGTTACGACAATGGTTTGCGCAATGTTCATTCTGGTGTTTTACAAGCCACTAATGGCGCCAGAAGCCTGACTATCTGCGATCCAAGCCTGGCCGATATCTGTACTGATCCGGCGGTGGCTATGGCCTACTTCTTAACCTTTAAGCCTGATTATGATATCAATGACGAAACCGCCGCTCCAGATGTGGGTTTTGATGCTGACTTTGGTAATCGCTTTGAATACGGCAATGGTGAACTGGGTTACTATTTCTCTGGCTCTTATGATCGAAGCACCGGCTACCGCGGCGATGCGCAGCTATCCAATCCCAGCGATTTAAACGGCATCTACAACCGTACCAAAGATACTGTTTCAGTATCCGGATACGGTGTTATGGGCTATGAGTTTGACTCTGGTGAAGTTCTGTCCAAGACCACTCTACTGCGCTCTACCGATGATGTGACTCGTCAAACCATGGCAATTAATGTCGAGGACAATGCTCTGGATTCAGCTGTTCTTGAATATGTGCAACGGCAGTTATTTTCCCAGAGCTTCAGTGGCTTTAAAGAGTTCCAGAGCGCTGGTTACGACAGTGTTTTGGACTGGCGCGTTGGTTATTCTGAAACTGACCGTCTAGAGCCTGATCGTCGACAGTATTATTCTCTGAATGATGCACTGGCCATTTCCTCCGTTGAGCGCCGTTGGTCTGATCTCAATGAAACCAGTAAAGACTTTGGCCTGGACTACAAAATTTCATCCGAATGGGGTGATGCTAACTACAGCACGCTAAAGCTGGGGACCCTGCTCTCTAGCAAAGATAGAACTGTTGATCTGTACCGATTTGGTGTCCGCCTGGGTGATGCCCCGATAAGTCTAAGTACCGCCAATGGTATTGATGCTCTACTCTCAGTGCCCAATATTGCCGCGGACGCATTTAGACTGCGCCCAGCAACAGCCTCGACCGATTCTTATATTTCTGATGAAGAAGTCACGGCATTTTATATGATGCTTGATAATGAGTTTGGCGAAGACTGGAATATTGAG
>DDCQ01000096.1:0-3124 GCA_002334915.1 Porticoccaceae bacterium UBA2002 | reverse complement strand
TCCTGCTGCCAATATTACCTGGCGGGCAATGGATGAGTACCAGGTTCGTTTTGGATTTAGTCAAACAGTTTCATACCCCGGCCTAATTGAGCGTTCTGAATCTCAGTCTTATGACCCTCAGACCGATGACCCTATCTTCGGTACCCCAGATCTGCAGGTGTCTGAAATCGACAATATAGACCTGCGAGTTGAGTATTATTTTGGTACTGATAACCGCGCATCTCTGGCCCTCTTTAGAAAGGAAATTGATAATCCGGTAGAGCGCGCCATTCCAGATGCATCTGGTTCAGCTGCTGCCGGCATTACCTTCAGAAACCAGGACTCTGCCGTTTTAGATGGCATTGAGCTGGACTTCAATACCACCCTGATTGACAGTGATGATTCCCGTGTATTCTTGAACGGTAACTTTTCCTACATTGATTCCTCAGTAGCGCTTGCAGCCAAGTCTTTGCAGCTGGAAGGTGCTGGTTCTGATGGTCGTCCATTGCAGGGGCAATCCGAATACCTGGCCAATTTACAGATCGGCTATGACCATTATCCCACAGATCAGAAGCTAACCCTGCTGGTAAATCACTTCGACGACAGAATCTATCGAGTGGCGCGCGGTGCGGCACTGGGTCCTGTTGTTGAATCAGGGAGAACAATCGTTGACTTAAATTACGAGAATAATCTCACCGATAGATGGACATTAAAAGTCAAAGTTAAAAACCTCACCAATGAGGCAGTTTCTTATACCCAGAATAACCGGACGATCGAGCTTTATGAGGTAGGCACATCTTTAAGTATGTCGCTGACCTATCAGCTGTGATCTCTGTTAGACCCCAGTAAATAGTTTGAGAACCCAGAGTAGTTCCACGATTTAAATCCATTGAAATAGGACCATTAAAATGAAGACAAAACTTTTAGCAGCTGGTCTGCTTGCGTCATTAACCCTAACCGGGTGCGGCGGAGATAGCGAGAGCGCTGGAGATATCACAGTTACAATTGCAGGAGATGTCACCAATAACACAGCAGCTCCTGACACTGATACAACACCTACAGTCACCGGCCTCTGTGCTGCGGTTACAGAAGCTAGCTTTGTGAGCTTCAATGATGACTGTTCACAGGCTGTGGTAACAGGAACCATTAATACTGACTACAGCATGGCCTCAGGAACCCAGTATGTTTTGAGCGGTGTAGTTCAGGTCGGTTCAGGCAATAAAGAGATTTCCTCTCAGGCAGAGATGGATCTAATTGTTAGCCAGGGTGTAACTCTAACAATTGAACCAGGTACCGATGTTCGCGGCGCTGCTGACGGTGTGCTGTTGGTAACTCGTGGCTCCAAGCTTGAAGCCGTAGGTACAGCTGCACAGCCAATCACCTTTAGCAGCCTTGCAGATGAAAATTACGACGGCATGGGCGAATGGGGTGGTGTTGTAATCCAGGGCTTCGCCCCACAGTATGGTCAGGGTGGAACAGGCGCCTGTTTTGCAGATGGCGAAAGCTGGTGCAATATCCTCGGTGAAGGCGGTGACTTTGTTCAGGAATACGGTGGTAATTTGCCTGCTGATGACAGTGGCCATATCCGCTATGTGCGTATCGCTGAGGGTGGTCTGATCGCTGGTCCCAACAATGAAATTAATGGTCTAACCCTTCAGGGTGTCGGCTATGGTACCGAAATTGAATACGTACAGGTTCATGGTAATCAGGATGATGGCATTGAGTGGTTTGGCGGTACAGCTAACGTTAAATATGCTGTGCTCACTAACAATGACGATGACGATATAGATTTTGACGAGGGTTATCAGGGTAATATTCAGTATGCATTGATTATCAAGAATCAGACTCCTGATGCTACACCAGTAGGTTCTAACGACCCCCGCGGTATCGAGCTTAACTCTTCTGACGAAGACTATACTCCAGAGACTGCTGGTGTCATTGCCAATGTCACTATTATTGGTGGCGACGCGGCTAACAGCGCTGGTGAGTTTGGTATGCGTCTGCGCGGTTCGGTCACTGCAGCTATCCATAACTCTGCGGTGACTGGCTACGACGTGACCTGTGCCCGTATCGATGATTCCGATCACGACAACGACAGTGCAACGGCCAAGATTGATACACCAATCACTTTGAATAATTTTATCTGTGATACTTCTGGTGTGGCATTTAACAAAGAACTGCCTGTTTCTACAGACAGCGTGATTGAAGAGGGCATTAGCTTCGACAGCAACTACGCGATTGTTAATGCAGCAGCTTCTTTGGACGCGGCAACAGCTATCACCGCACAGGACAACGGCTCTTCATTTGTCTTTGATGAAACAAACTTTGTCGGTGCTGTTGACCCATCTGAAGCAGTGGCCTGGTGGGCTGGTTGGACTATCCCCGGTTCAGTCGCCGCAGAGGAAACTGCCACAGAGACCTCATTTGCTACCTGTAATTCGTCTAAAACAGTCTGTACTCTCAAGGGTAATGTAAATGAAGATTACACTATGGTTGCCGGTGTTGAATATCGCCTTGACGGTGTGGTGACTGTAGGTGCGGGTAATGTGGAGATCACTTCCCAGGCTGAAATGGACGCCATTCAGGCGGCAGGTGTGACACTGACCATTCGTGCAGGGGTTAATGTCAACGCATTTTCAGATGGCGTTCTGCTGGTTACTCGCGGTTCCAAGTTGATTGCCAATGGTTCTGCCACAAGCCCAATTACTTTTAGCTCTATTGATCCTAATTACGATGGCATGGGCGAATGGGGCGGTGTTGTAATCCAGGGTTTCGCCCCACAGTATGGTCAGGGTGGAACAGGTGCCTGTTTTGCCGACGGTGAAAGCTGGTGCAATATCCTTGGTGAAGGCGGTGACTTTGTTCAGGAATACGGTGGCAACGTACCAGCCGACAACAGCGGTATCATCCGTTACGTGCGTATCGCTGAGGGCGGCCTGATCGCTGGACCCAACAATGAAATTAATGGTCTGACCCTTCAGGGTGTTGGTCATGGTACCCTGATTGACTATGTTCAGGTGCATGGCAACCAGGACGACGGTATTGAATGGTTCGGCGGCACAGTCAACGTTAAACATGCGCTGCTCACCAACAATGACGATGACGACATTGATTTTGACGAGGGTTATCAGGGCAATATTCAGTA
>DDCQ01000051.1:1554-7490 GCA_002334915.1 Porticoccaceae bacterium UBA2002 | reverse complement strand
CCGCTGCTCTGGCTCTAACCCTGGCACTAGCCCTGGGTTCAAGTCGTGCCCAGGCGGTGGAGGCGCCCACAGTTGAGTCTCTAATAGCAGACTTTAAAACCCGTTATACGCTGCAAGAGAAGTCCCCGCAGACCCCAGAATCAGAGGCCAAAGCCTCCGCAGAGCAAAAGCTCGAAGCGATAAAGCAGGCGCTGGTAGACTTGGCACTGGACACTGATCTGCGTCTGGACAGTGCTGCTTTTCTGGATAGTTTAGGGGTACTGCACCAATCATCACTGCTGTCGACCAACAGCGATATCTCTGGATTGAGAATTCTTGATATCAAGCGCGCCAGCGGTTTTGATGTTGCCGAACTTGAGGCCCAGATGCGCACCGGGCAGAGCTGCCCCGGCGCCAGACCCAATAATCGCCGTGAAGCTCTGGTGACTGTGGGCAAAAATAGTACCAATGCCAACCCCGACTTGCGCATGGGTGATCATTATTTGGGCGAGTTAACCAGCCTGACGGAAGACGCCCTAATAGCCAATCTGTCCGGCTCTGATAACTGGTCAGTGAAAGCGCAAACCCATTATGAGTCTGCCTATGAAAGATATCTGACTGGCACCTCAGCAGATCAGGCCCGCTACAGATTCAATATTGTACTGCGCGCCGAGTATGCCGAATATGAAGCGTTTGCCAATCTGCCAACCTCCACGGCATTTGAGTCCCAGGCTCTGGTCTCTGGTCTTACCTATGGATTTCAGGCCGGCTATAACGGCCTGAAAAAACTGGCCGAAACTGTACCTGCCCTGAGTTATTCCAAGCCCTGGCCTGAGCAAAAATACTCCTATGAATTATCATTGGTCGACCGCGAACAGGGTAAGTCGCTATGGAGTAAGAAAGTGGCAATGCGCTACCCGGAAGTCCCCCGGGGCTATTTCAAATCGGCTATGCCAGAGCCATTGCAATACCAGCTTGCAGAGGTAACCCAGCAGTTTGTGGCTGAGGTGTCGGACTTTATGGAATGTCGGGAGGAGTTTTACCAGCTAATCCCTCAACCAGGCGCCGCCGACCTGGTGAAAATTAATGCTGGCCGGATTGCTGGTATAAACCTGGGTGACCAGTTTTTAATCAGTGCAGATAAAAATATACTTAACCAGTCTCTGAGTATGGAGGGCCTGGCAGGTCTGGGGCTTGCCCAGGTGGAATCTGTAACTGCCCATGCCGCGACTCTGAAATATGTGGCCGGGCCGGAATGGTCGCAAAGAGCTATGTTGGCACGCAGTATTGCTATGCATTTTTAACCAGGTTTTTGAGTTGCCGCGATTTACAGCTGGCTCAGAGATTAGAATGAATTAAGGTAAGCAAGGAAATAAAGATGAAATCATTTGCAAAAACAATGAGTGCCGTCAGGGCATTTATCGCCAAGCTCTTCTGGCTATCTCTCATCTCGCTAGTTGCCACAGGTCTGGTAGCCACAGCGACAGCCGGAGCAGCATTTGCCGATTCTGCCGATGCCGAGGCTGCACTGGCTCAGTTGATGCAGGATATAAGCTCGCTTCAGGAAGGCTTGGAGCAGCCGATGATGGTGTCGCAAAACGGTTATTACAAAACCCGATTGGGAGATACCCTGAGTCAGATCATTGAGCGCACCGTGCCCAATGTTCCGGTGCGCAAAAAAATACTTCAGCAGGCCATAGTGCGGGCCAATCCCCATGCCTTTAAGCGCAATAATCCCAACTGGATGTTTGCTGGCCGCAAGCTCAAGTTGCCCGACGCTGGCGATATTCACAAAGTAGTGTTTACCGATGCAGCTGGAAAATCCACTAAAAAATCCTCCCATTATGATGAGCGAGATGACTGGGTGCAGTTTCCCTAAATAGAACAGAGTATCACCTCAGACAACCGTATAACGCCAAGGTCGAGTATGTGTTAGGCCCAGAGCAGATCAATGTAAGCCCGCGACCGCCCCCGGTTCCAATGGAGGGTATTGCGGCTGCTCGCGTATCTGAACAGGTGGCCAAAGCCATAGGCCTAAAAGATAACCAGATCGTCCGTGGCATTATCGAAGACCGTGGAGGTCTTCTGAAGTTAGTGCTTAACAATCGCGAACTTGACTGGGATGGTAGCAAGCGTTTTAAGCCCGGCGATCGCATAGATTTCCGTGTTGAGAGCTCAATCTACGGGCGCTCTCTAAGACCTATTACAGGCGGCGAAGTCAAAGTTGCATCAGCAGCTATTCCGGTACCCCCAGCTCTGGGCGCATCCCCGCGACTTCTCAGTTTACTCTACAGGCCAGTCCAGCCGTCGACCATTAATCAACTGTTCCGGCCGCAAACCATGGCGCCTTTTATTGACCAGCTGGCTGCGGCTAATGCCAGACAGAGTGCAGATCAGTTGATCGCCAGCATGCAGCGTATAACTCCGGATGCGGTTCGCAGCGGCTTGCTGAGTTCTGGATTATTCGGTGAGTATATGCTGATGCAGCAGGGAGCTTCGCGGCCAGATATAAAGCAGTTTCTACGCAGCCTTCTAAAGGCCACAGCACCCAATCAGACTCGCGTGATCACCGAGTTGACCAGCGCTATAGACGAAATTGAAAGTCGCCAGATCGAGGGCCTGCAAGCTCAGCAGAATCGCGAGGTCTCCTATCATTTTGTGCTGCCCTTTTTCGATGCCAACCCGGTGTCTGTGCATATAGAGAGAGAAGCCAACTATGCTGATGATGGAGAGGCCGACTGGGTAATTAACCTGCACACAGAGACAGATTCTCTGGGAGAACTGTGGTTAAAAACCACCCTTAAAGTTAACTCAAAAATTGAGATGATATTCTGGGCAGACCGACCAGGCTCGGTAGATATAGCCCGCGCTGCATCTGCCGACCTTAAGCGCCGCTTGAGAGACTTTGGTCTTGAGTTATCCAAGCTGACACTGCTGGATGCCCGCCGCCCCAGCATAGACTCATCGCTCTCTGGGCCCGGGCAGGTGGTGGATGTTCGCACATGACTTATAAATTTATACGCAGAGCTATTGCTCTTGAATACGGGCATAATCCAGCGCCCATACTCAGTGCCAAGGGAGAGGATGATATGGCCGAGGCAATTATTGCCGAGGCCAAAAAGCGCGGCGTTCATATTGCCGAGGACCCGCAATTAGCAGCATTGCTAAGTCAGCTTGAGATTAAAGAAGAGATTCCAGAAAATTTGTATGTCGCTGTGGCTGTGGTTTTATCCTGGGCATACTGGCTTAAAGGAATGGAGCCAGAGGGATATAAACCTAAATAGTAGACTAACAGAAAGCTGTCAGGCATCGCCCATGGTTTGCCGAGATCTACTGGGGCGAATTTTGCCAAGGCGGTCATAGACCTCCACGGTATTCATCGGGTCCGGCGACTGAATAGTCTGCAGTGCACCGCGAATAGTTTCCAGTTTGCGGCTAATAAATACTTCGTTGCGGCTGTGCATATCTTTGCACTCAGCTATTAGCAGCATAATTTCATCCCAGGCAGCGAGGTTCTCCATGGCGGCTTTTTTATCGCTGTCCTGAGTGTAGATTTTGACTCTTTCCAATAAATCTTCGCTGGCTAAAAAGCTAAGAACCTCTAACTTCTGCTGTTGCAGTTTGTCAAAATGGGTCAGGTCCTGATCTTTGAGCGCCTGAAATTCTTTTTCCAGCACCTGCTTAAGTACCTGGGCTTTGTGGCGTGTCTGGGTGAGATATTCAGCGTCAGTATTAGTCATAGTTTCCGATATTTTGATTCGCGTTTAAAACAACAATACGGACTATTATCTAGGATGGAAGGCGCAGTTGGAAGTCCCAGCTGCGCCACACTGTTGCGGGCCGTCAGCAATTTGCTGACCAGAGTAAACATGCTGGCTAGTTTATTTGCCACCAATCATACTTTCCAGAGAAGCAAAGCTTTCAGCGATACGCTTTGCATCCAGAGGGTAGTTGCCAGCTTCAATTGCCGCTTTTATTTTGGCAACTTTCTCTGCATCAAACTCAGCATTAGCCATAGCGGCTTCTGCAGCATCGCTGAGAATCAACTCATCATTAACTGGCGCAGTAGATTTAGGCGCGGCAGCCTCTGCAGCTTCGCCCGCCTTACTGTTTTTAGCCTTATCGGCTCCGGGATTTAACTGCACCTGACTGCGGCTAAGCCCTGATATTGGATCTGTCATTGTCATCTCCTTTAGGCAAGTCACCTAAAAACTTTTCCTCACTGAGTATATCGGCAGCAACTTAAATTTCTATAGTAAAAAAAACAAATAATTTAATAATTTTCATCTCTAAAGTCCCCGCGCCTCTCCAGGCCCTGATACTACTGCCCTTACGGTCTCATTGGACTCTGGATTTAGCAGGCTTATTTGCTGGTCGAGCTTGCCATTTTCCAGCGCAACCATGGTGGTACTGATATTTAGCAGACCGGAACCCACATTAAGCATTACCGTATCGCCCTTATTTATCATCGACATCAGGCGCACATCGGACGACCGCAGCAGCTGGCCCGCTCTCACTGTGTGAATTGCCTCCATCTGCTCTAAATCTGCAGCCTCTAGCAAAGCATCGGAGGGCAGTTTGCCGTAATAAGCCTTTAGTTCAGTATTCTGGGGTGATAATTTTTGCCCGCGGGTGACAATGGTTTTGGCCATCATCACCATATGCTTAACATTGAGATCGCGCCGAGAAATGATCGCACCAGCCCAAAGATCCCGTGCCGCAACAGCCTGATTGATCAGCCGCAGCGGAAAGCGCTGATCTGCAGCCGTGCGCGGCAGGCTCATACTAATCTTGGTAATATCCTCAGGTCTGATTGCTTCGCCCTGCAAAATATCCCTCTTTAGCCTGTATACCAAAGTGGTATCAGCCAAGTAGCGCTTGAGAACAAGGTCTCCCGCCTCGACCCCTCGCACCAGGCTTTGATTATTCAGTTCCGCTGCACTGGTGACCACACCTTTGATCGCTCGATCAAAGGTTTTTTCTGTGAGGTCTGCAACGGTCACAATCTGATTAACCTGCATGTCTTTGCTAAACACAAAACCCTTACTACTGCGGTGCAGAGACACCCCGACAAATATCTGCCAGCCCGTATCAGGACACTGCACCTTGATTGTTTGCTGGCTGGAAGCATAGGGAAAACTGACCACAAAGTCCCCGTCACAATCCGGTACCCGAAGTCTTCTATCTATGGCGGCAATTTCAATCTGCTCTGTGGCCACAGTAGTTTGTTGCGACACCCAGGACTGCGCCTGATTAATCAGACGCTGTTTATTAGCGGGCAAAGGCTGTGTGGCCTGACTCTGGGTAAAAGACGTCAGCAGCAGGGCAAAAATCAGAACTATTGAGTTATGCATAGGCCGAGTATGGGCCACAAAGGGGGGGTGACGCAATACCGACATAGCGGCAAATAATAGCGGCAAAACCCTGCCGGAAAACCGGCAACTGAGCCTACAACAGCAAACCATCTAAATATTTAACCCGTTGATTTTATTGAGGTTTAGTATAAAAAAGTGGCTGTTGCCGCTAACTTGGCACCTGTTTTGCATTAAACGAGGTATTCGCGGTGTTTTCCCGATACATGGGAACATCGACACATGATTAAAAAACTTTAACGGAACTGATATGAAATTGTTTGACTCAGCTTTTGGCATTCATCAACAGGCGCTGGACTTGCGAGGACAGCAGATGGAGATTATTGCGCGCAATATCGCCAATTCAGATACACCGCACTTCAAAGCGCGAGACCTAGATTTTAAGGCCGTACTCAATGAAACCCAATCTGGCCACAGTCTTAAAACCACCCAGTCAATGCATATCAAATCTGCAAGTTCAATGGGTCAGGGCGATCTGGTTTATACCATTCCCTACAACACTTCAGCGGATGGCAACACAGTAGAGCTGAGCGTTGAACAGGCCAAATACGGCAAGGCAGCGGCCGAGTATCAAGCGACGCTGCG
>DDCQ01000051.1:673-1508 GCA_002334915.1 Porticoccaceae bacterium UBA2002 | reverse complement strand
ACTGCGCTTAATGCCCAGATGGTGCGCATGAACACCACCGCATCCAATATGGCCAATGCCAGCACCATCGCCAGTAGCCCGGAAGATGCTTACAAGGCCAAGCGGCCCGTGTTCGAGGCTCTGTTGACCGAGGCGCAAACCAATGCGGGCGCTGCCCACGTGGGAGGCGTCAAGGTCTCAGGTATGGCCGACGACACCACCCCACACAGACGTATTCATGATCCAGGCAATCCGAAGGCAGATGAAGAGGGCTTTATCTATCTGTCCAATGTCGAGGAAGTCACCGAGATGGTGGACATGATGTCCTCAGCTCGCAGCTACCAGAACAATGTTGAAGTTATTAACACAGCGCGCGAACTGATGATGCGTACGCTTGACCTGACCAAGGTATAAGGAGAAATCTTATGGTAGACGCAGTTGCAGCAACCACTTACTTAACGACTGATCAGTACGCCGATCAGCAGATGGCGGCCAATTCCGGTGACGATGAACTGGGACGCGATGCTTTTCTGACGCTGTTAACCACTCAGCTGACCAACCAGAATCCTCTGGACCCTATGGACAACGAAGCCTTCGTTGCCCAGCTGGCTCAGTTCTCTTCTGTGGAAGGTATTAAAGGTATGCAGAGTTCCCTTGAAGGAATAGCAGCCGGCATGCGCCAGGATCAAATGATGGCCGGTGCCAATCTGGTAGGTAAAACAGTGTCGGTGGAAGGAGGCTTTGTTGAAGGTGGTAACGGCAGCCTATCCAGAGGTTCAGTGAATCTTGCCAATGGCGCCGATGAGCTGATCTTTAGCGTCTACGACCCCAAGACAGGCGACCTTGTTTTCCGCGA
>DDCQ01000051.1:0-651 GCA_002334915.1 Porticoccaceae bacterium UBA2002 | reverse complement strand
ATGGCGGCGAATATCGTTCGCAACGGCAAGCTAGAGAATGCTCCTGTCACCACCATGGCGCAGGTTAAAAGCGTTAAGTGGGACCCGCAAGCACAACAATTATCATTAGAAGTCGGTGATGGAAGCTTTATTTCATTGGCTGCTGTCGAACGTATCGGCATTTAAAGCCAACCATTAAAGGGAATAGACCATGTCATTTTATACCTCACTTACCGGCTTAAACGCAGCATCTAAAGAACTTTCGGTTACTGCCAACAATATTGCCAACTCTGGAACTTCCAGCTTTAAGCGTTCCGATGCAGACTTTGGCGATATCTTTGCCTCCTCACCTATGCAGATAGCTACATCTGTAGTGGGATTGGGTGTGGCGCTTAAAGATGTTACTCAGGAGTTTAGTCAGGGCAGTATTGAATTTTCTGCCAACTCTCTAGACCTGGCGATTACCGGCGATGGTTTTTTCCCGCTGTCTGCCCAGGACGGCAGTCTTGTATATACCCGCAACGGCAGCTTTATGCTAGATCAGAACAGCCGGGTTGTGGATAGCTCTGGGCAGAGCCTGATTGCATTCCCAGTAGACGATACCAACAAGGTTGACTTCAGCAAAGAGGGCGAGCCGCTTATCATACCTCGCCAAACTATTTCAGAATTTGA
>DDCQ01000021.1 GCA_002334915.1 Porticoccaceae bacterium UBA2002 | reverse complement strand
CTAGCAAAGTCTGGGAAGTCCACAGAACTATTGAAATCAGCCTACTTTGTATCTCCCCAGCTACAGCATTAACCACAAGCACGCAACCCCCACCCCGCCCCCTAACTAATACCGACACCACATTGCTCAAAGGTAGCACTGTCATTGCCTTCAAAGGACAATTGATACTCAACCTTCACGGCATAGTACCTCTGAACATACTCACAGAACCTTACGATTTCATACTCTAGCCCTTTCCCATCATTGCTTCTACGAAGGAAGTCCTTTGGCCCAGCTGAGCCTTTAGAGCTGTTCACACGACCACAGGACGGTACATGGTTTGCCTTGTCGTTAGCGAAAGTTCTTTTCTTGTAAGCACTCCATGAGGCTGCACCGCTGTCATAAGCATCTTTTAGGCTTACTACGTGATCTATGTTAATGAAGTCACAAGATTGGTTGGTGTAGAAGCCTATCGAGGTAGTTGGCTTGTAGCTTTTGTAGCTAAAATCAGTGCGATTGTAGCCACTAGAATAGGCAATAGCGGCATTGGCTAGCAGGGTTATGGTTAACAGTAGCTTAATCATATCAATCACAGTCTTTGTAGTCTGAATCGCGGCTTTGTTCTGCTACTATAGCTTCATCAACGTCTAGAACAGCAGAAGCATTGGATGATAACTGCATAGAAAGGAGCCATATATATCTCCTAGATCACCTATAGTTGCCAGAGTCATCTTTCTCTCTTTACTTTTCCATTTCTCTTGAAAGTTTTCGATATAATGACAAGAGTAGTGTTTCGGACACCTCAATAGCTGAGAATAACGGAACTCTGTGCACCAACTCGAGCTTTTGCCCTCCTAAAACGCCAATTACAAGAGATGCTCCAAAGACTGGCCGCGATGAGCCTTGCATCTGTGGTAACGGACGCAAATTTAGAAAACGCTATGGCAGAGAGCTATGATGTATTCTCAATCATATATGCTATCACCATTATGGCCTTCAGTTCGGATTCCGCTATACTAGATCGAGGCATATGATGATGATAAAGCTCGGCTCAGTCAGCAAAACTAAGTGAGCTAATTAGTAGTAGGGGTAGAAATGTTTTTTTCACAACATTAATCACATACGATGCATTTGAAATGCAATCTAACTTGATTACAAGGTAATCCCTCAATGAAAAATTTAATAACTTCAAATATTCGTTTCTTAATTTTAGCCTTATTTTTCATTCTGCATATTTCCTTTGCAAATCCTAAGACACAAGCGCTTACATTCGATTTAGATAATTTTTCATATGAAGATTTAAATTATGAGACATGTAAAATTTATCGACAAAGAAGCCGAAATAAGGATCCACGGTATAATCTTAAAAGTCTTGAATTGAGCCCCGAAAGCGTAGGTGGAACTCTAATTAGTAAAATGTGCGATTTTGCACCACGTTATTCTGGAACACCGCGACAACTATTAAACTCAAAGCATTATGATTATGATAGTTACACGAACAAATATATTCCGAAAGCAGGCTTTAAGGAATTAGATTTCTCAGCGGAAGCCGAAGCGTTCCTCAAGAATTTCAAAACTAATCTACCTAATTGTGAAAAAAGTAAGCCAAAACATCTCTGTTTTGGCTCAGGGATCGTTTGGAATGGCTTTTATTTAGGAGAGTGGAGTAATGAAAAGCCAAATGGTCAGGGCATTCAATTGCTTACTAGAGGAGCCCCGTATGGCTTCGATAAAAAGGTTTGGAATTCTATATTTAGAGGAGCATTTAAAGACGGAATGTTTCATGGTAATGGAAAGTATTTTAATTTGAAGCAGTCGTTCGAAGGGAATTGGTTTAGAGGCGAGATGCATGGAAGGATAGATTGGCAATGGCCGGTTATTTATGATTTTGGCTTTTCTTTTATTAGATATGAATCAGAAATAGTAGTTTCGGAGATATCAGCTTTTGGGCCAGCAGAATCAGCGGGGTTGCAAGTGGGGGATATTATTGCAACTATTACCAATGGTAATGAAATTATACAAACAGATGAGGTAGGTATTAAGAGTATCGAGAGATTCTTAAATAAAGTCGATACGAATGATGAAATCTCAATTCGAATATTAAATAAAGATCAAAATAGCTACAGATCGATTACTTTTTCTAAAACGTCAAAAAACCAGAAAGATCAAACAGCAATGTTCTGTATCGCATCTAGAGATGAAAAATGTTATGAAAAATCAATTTTAAAGAATATATTTATAAACGCCGGTAAAGAATCTCGAGGCTCATATAATATGGGTATGAGGCATGCATTTACGGCGGATGACCTGCATGTCTACAAGCAGGATGACTCATCTGTTCTTGTGAATATGTATTGTTTTGGCAACCCTCCCCCAATAGCAGTTATTACGAAAAATAAAAGCCTTTTAGATAAAATTAAATTTGTTACCCCATCAGTATTTATTTTAGATACCGGATACAATACGCCATGTTTGTGGGCCAAGCGTTTTCCATATGATGTTAATAAATTCTCCTTTCCTCATTTACTCAAAGAAAATCAAGAGGCTCTAGACCTACTTTCAGATTTGAGTGGATTATATAAATTTGATATTTCAGATTATCTTGACGATTTTATTAGCCAGCTTGATAGAGGTTTAAGTCCCGACGATATAAAGAGTATTGCACATGATTGGTGTAATTATGACCTGCTGTATAGTTATTGTGGTAGAGGTAGGCATGATTCCTCATATGTTATTCAACGACAAATAAAGATTGTTGATAACCCGGAAACAGCGGGCTTCAAAAGAAAAAGACAAATGCAGATTAAAAGAGCTGAGGAAAATTATTTCATTGCATCTTCGTGCATTTCTAGCAGTGCTGACACTGGCGATAATAGTACTGGAAGATCTTTAGCTAAAACATGTATTCTCAATCAGGTGGCTAAGCGAATAAGTTTTTGGGACTGTGTTTATAGGGGAAAAAGCATGGCGAATTGCTCGGACATTACGAATTCCAAAACGCCAACTTCAGTAGTTGCGTTTAAGTTCGCTAACCCAGATGCGCTAGATGAGGTTGACTTAAATTCTTGGATTTTTGGAGATTTATAAAATAATAATCTCTTTCTTTATCACAATATATAACTATATTGATAACATCGCTATTAAGTATGTAAATGCTTATCTTTCTTAGCGTTTACTTTTTAAAAAATTGGAGTTGTTAATGAAAAAAATGTTTATATTCTTAACTTTTTTATGTTTAGGTTCTGTTGCGCAAGAAGTAGTTCTGCCGAGTACTGACATGAGGCCTTTTTCTAACCCTAATGACTGCTTGCTTTTGCAATATAATGCTGCGGTAATTGGGAAGAAGGTGGTGCAAATTTACAAAGCAGTTGAGCCACAAATTATCATTGAAGGTACAAAAGTCAATGTTCAAAAGCAATTAGAAAATGCAGGCAATTTATCCCATATTGCTAATATGCTTTCCAACCAATATCTAGTATTTTGCAACAAATCACTTAAAATAACGGGATGAAATCATTCGTCACGAAGCCGGCCCACGTTCAGCGTTTTGATCGTCACTTGCTCTTTGAATCAATTGAGATTTTTTTATGGTGAAGTAGCAAGCTTGGTTGTACGCTAGCAAATGGATTATTTTGTACCTCCCCAGATACAGTAACAATCACAAGGACTCAATAGCCTCCCCCGCCCCCTGCGGAATAGTCCCCTACCACAAAAATTCTCCGGTCATAAAGTGGCAATGCCTTGCCAAACTGAGGTTTATTCGGCTAATGCCGGCGACAAATTGCCACTTGCTTAAAGATGTCATTTTCACTGTCGATCTCGCCTGGCGAGATCGCGGAAATAAGTCCGCCTCTCTGATAACCATTTTTTTGGGATATTGGATTAAGACTTGAAGATAGGCACCAACATAACGGCAAGCATTGCCGCCAACAGCCTCGCTAAGAACGAGCGAGCCATGGCGCAATCTATGCAGCGACTGTCCACAGGGCTGAGAATCAACTCAGCTGCTGATGATGCCGCTGGGCTGGCTATCGGCTCAAGAATGACAAGTCAGGCCAGAGGACTAGATCAGGCTGTCCAGAATGCCAATGATGCGATAGGTATGATTCAGACAGCGGACGGTGCAGTTGCCAGCGTGACAGCTATGTTGCAGAGAATGCGAGAGCTGTCTGTTCAGGCTGCGAATGACACTAATACCAGCAAGGACAGATCATCACTGGATTTAGAGTATCAGGCACTTAAAGCAGAGATAGAAAGAGTCTTTAACAACACCCAGTGGAATGGTGAAAATCTCCTAGACGGCTCCCATTTTGGTAGTACCACATCATTCCAAGTGGGTGCCAATGCCTCACAGACTATTGATTTAACCTTGGGCAGCGCCTCTATCAGTAGCCTGGGGGGCACCGCCAACTACGGAACTCACCCTTCTGCTGCACCAGCACTGACTCAGGTAAGTGCGCCAGTGACTGATGTCTCGCTGAATGCAACAGGAACCTGGACTCAACGCGGTACGGACTTAGACGGCGAAAGCGCCGGTGATCACCATGGATTTTCAGTTTCTCTAAGCCACGATGGCAATATTTTAGCCGTTGGTGCTCTAAACAATGACGACAATGGCACAGACTCAGGTCAAGCCAGAGTCTATTCATGGAACGGATCAGCTTGGCAGCAAATGGGTTCGGATATAGATGGCCTGTCCAGCTATAACTACGACGGCCATTCGGTGAATCTGAGTGATGATGGCCTGACTCTGGCTGTGGGTGCGATACAACCGGGGGGTGCAGCGGGTAGCACGCGGGTGTTCACATGGGATGCATCTAACTCTCAGTGGATCGCAAAGGGCGCAACCATAAGTGGGGAAGGAATTGGGGATAGAAGTGGCAACAATGTAATCCTTAGCGCCGATGGCAATATACTTGCAATCGCAGCCAACCTTGGTGAGGGTACCGCGGGCGCAGACAGTGGCTACGTCAGAATATTTAGCTGGGATGGTACGGCCTGGGTTCAACTAGGGCTTAATATAAATGGAGAGGCTACTAATGATCGCAGCGGGTCTAGCATTAGTCTGAGCGAGGATGGCAGCATTGTGGCCATAGGAGCTGCATATAATGATGGCAATGGCTCTGACTCTGGTCATGTCCGAGTTTATAAATGGAATGGCACCTCATGGAACAAGCTTGGCAATGATATAGATGGCGAATCAGCTTACGATTATTCATATTTTGTTAGTCTTAGTCTCGATGGAGAAACCTTGGCTATAGGTGCACCATTAGCCAAAGATGGAAGTGGTACTGCTACTGGGCACACTAGAGTCGTTAAATGGGATGGATCGGATTGGGTGCAGCTGGGCTCTGATATCGATGGAGATGCCGCCAATGACTCCAGCGGTTGGCAGGTAAGCTTAAATGATGACGGCACCATTGTTACTGCCGTAGCTCCCTCACATGATAACAGCACCGGTCATGCCAAAGTCTATAAGTGGGACGGAACAAATTGGGTGCAGCTGGGTAATGACATAGATGGTGAGGCTGTCGGCGATTCAACCAGATCTGTCAGCACCAATGCCTATGGCAATACCATTGCACTTGGCAGCCGCTACAATGATGGTAGCGCTGATGACGCTGGACATGTGAGGGTCTACGATTGGCCTTCTACCACTACCTATACCGCTGGAGTGGGCCAGCTAGACTTTAATGATTTGGATCTGGTCTTAGGCGACCGGGTTATTATCAATATCACTGGTGGCTCTCAGGTAGAGGCATTTATGGAATCTAGCGGCTTGGATGGGCTGCTATCTAATATCAGCGCTCAAATTGCAGCGCAGACCAATCTGTATAGCGGAGCAAGTGCGACCGCTGGGGTGATCAGCATTACAGGGCTTGCGGATGGCAATGCTGTATCGGGCTTAAGTGTCAGCCTTGAGCGAAGTGGTTACAGCACCAGTGACGCTATAGAATCGACTGAGCTCAGTTCTGTTGCATCAGCCTCAACTTCTCTGGCCACAATAGACCGGGCTATTACTCAGATCAGCGGGCAAAGAGCAGGCTTCGGTGCAATTATGAGTCGCATTGAATATGCCATTGATAGTCTCTCGACCATGTCTACCCAATCCAAAGCATCTCTGAGTAGAATTCAAGATGCCGATTATGCAAGAGAGACCACTGAATTGGCACGCACTCAGATTATCCAGCAGGCGGCGACTGCTATGCTGGCACAGGCCAACCAGCAGTCTAAAGTTGTTATGGATATTCTTAACTGGGATAAGTAAGACAGCTTAATGTTCAAATCACCTTAAAAAGTATCTGTCCAGATACAATAACAATCTCAAGACCTCAACAGCCTCCCCCGCCCCCTTATGAAGAAGCCCCCCATGTATAATCTATGTATGATTATGTATAGGCTATGTATAATTTTTAAGTGGCAATGCCTCTGCAAACCGCATAGAATAAGGACTTAACTTTGCGGTCAGTGCGTCTCCTGGGCACCATTAAGACTTCGAATCAGTTTCGGCTGTACAAGCCAACTATCCCCCAAAACCACCCCTAGTGTAAAAGTCGACCCGCACCTGTATAGTCTGGGAATGTCGATATTTCGTACTGTTAATAGGCTGTAAATTTTAATTATAAAAATAAACATTATTATGAAAACTTTCTCAGGCTATCCCCTATTACCTCTTATCCTCAGCCTAATTTTAAGCGCCTGTGGCGGGGGCGGTGGAGGTGGTGGTACCTTTACCCCAGTGCCAACCGCACCAGCAGCCAACACTGCTCCTTCCGCTAATGCCGGGGCAGACCAGCAGACCCTCGTTTCTCAAGAGGTAACAATCAGTGGTTCTGGCAGCGATTCTGATGGCTCAATTGCCTCCTATCTGTGGACTCAATCCAGCGGAGAGACTGTTACTTTAAGCGCAAGCGATACTGCCAGTGTTTCGTTTGTTGCCCCAAGCATTGAAACAACTCTGATATTTGAGCTAAGCGTCACTGATAACGATGGCGCTGAGGCAACTGATACGGTCTCTGTTAGCGTCATCTTACCGGATAATATCCCACCAACGGCAGATGCTGGCGAGAACCAAACGGTCCCCAGCTCTTCCTCTGTGACCCTTAACGGCTCAGCGACAGATACTGATGGCTCTATTGTCAGTTACAGCTGGGTGCAAACCTCTGGAGAGACAGTGACTTTGACTGGTGCGAATACCGCCAGCGCCAGCTTTACCGCGCCAGACAATAGGGGCACATTGGAATTTAGCCTGACCGTTACTGACGACCGCGGAGACACTGTGACTGACTCTGTGAGTATTGAAGTCAACGACTCTAAAGTGGCCATCAGCGGCGCCATTACCTTTGATCTGGTGCCTTTTCAGGCATCTGGTGTAGGGCTGGACTACAACAGTATTGAGCAGGCTGCGGCCCGAGGCGTGGTCGTCGAAGCGGTGGATGAATCCGGTAACACTCTGGTTTCCACGGTGACCGACAATCAGGGGCTCTATTCCATGCGAGTGGCTGCCAACACCTCTATACGAGTCAGAATCTCGGCTAAGTTATTGCAGACCTCCGGCGTGACCTGGGATGTCAAGGTTACAGACAATACAGCATCGGATGCGCTCTATGCAGTTCAGGGGGATATTTTTAATACGGGCACAGCCGACAGCACCCGCAGTTTTAATATGCCCTCTGGCTGGGATGGCACCAGCTATAGTGGGGACAGAAGCGCAGCTCCCTTTGCTGTGCTGGATGCCATTTATGACACAATGCAAAAATTTGCTGCTGCGGATTCCAGCCTTGAGTTCCCAGCACTGGAAGTTCATTGGAGCGAAAACAATAATCCCGCAAGTGGCGACCTGCCCAGCGGTGATATTGGAACTTCTTTTTACTCCAGCGGAAAAATCTATCTCTTGGGTGATGCGGACACAGATACTGATGAGTACGACCGCCATGTACTCATTCACGAATGGGGCCATTACTTTGAAAACAAACTGTCGCGCTCTGACTCTGCAGGTGGATCTCATAGCTTAGTAGAGCGTCTAGATATGCGCGTCGCCTTTGGTGAGGGCTGGGGCAATGCACTATCGGGAATTATTACCGACGACCCCTTTTATCGAGATAGCACCGGGCCGCAACAAAATACCGATTTTTCTTTTAGTGTTGAGACCAATAACTATGCAGAGAATGGCTGGTTTAATGAGGGATCTGTACAGTCTGTGATCTACGATATCTACGATTCCGCTGATGACGGTGCTGACAGCATAGCCCTGGGTCTGGGGCCCATTTACGATGTACTGACCGACAGCAGCTACACCTCCAGCACCTACTTCACCAGCATTTTTTCTTTTACCGACCGCTTAAAAGCCCTGCAGCCAGGCGCATCAGAACAGATAAATAGTCTGTTAACGGCCCAGTCTATCTCTGGAACCGGCGCCAACGGCATAAATGAAACCAATGATGGCGACATAGCATCGGCACTGCCTGTGTACAAGGTGGCTAATGTGGGTGGCAGCACCATCCAACTCTGCTCGGTGGATGATGCCGGCTACTTTAACAAACTGGGCAGCACGGCCTTTGTGGAGTTTGAGATACCTGCGACCGGGAGCTATAGCTTTAGTGCGGCTGAGGTTGGGGGAGCAACGGTCGCTGACCCTGATTTCTATATCTTTCAGTCGGGTAACCTGCTCCAAGTGGCTGAGTCCGGCGTGATTGGTTCAGAAAATGCCAGTCTGAATTTCACCACAACCGGTACCCATGTACTGGCATTTAATGATTGGAACAATATAGATGAGACCGACGATGCCGGCGACTATTGCTTCGACTTTCAAATCAGTAACTAGACAATGAGAGAAATAAGCATGACAAAGACTACCTATATAAGCATTCTATTGACAAGCCTGGTGCTTGGTGCCTGCGACAATGGCACCATTACTGCAAGCGGAGATGCTGCCGCCAGCGGCAATAGCACCGGCGAAAAGGCCAGTCCATCCAAGTATTTAAAGCCCGGCGCCGCCGTCGACTTTCAGCACAACTTTAAAGGGCCCCTCGACGTTGGGGAAAAACAGACTGTTGATCTGAGTTTTAGGCTGCCACATATTGCCGGTCAACTGGCGATAAAGTTGCGTGCAGACAGCGATCTGATTACAGAGCCTGCCACAACAGACTATGTATTCACTCTGGGTGACAATCAGGTCTACAGCATCCAGCAGACTGTCAGTGCTGAAGTAATGGGCAAATATTATCTTAAGATTTTTGCCGAGGTGATGGACCCCCAGGGCCAAATTAAGACCCGGGTGTTTGCGATTGCAGTTCAGGTAGGTGAGCCAACAAGCAAACCGGACGGCAGCGGCTCGGTGATTGAGAACTCCTCTGGGGAGCGCCTAATACTAATGCCAGCGCAAGAGACTACTATCAGCAAGAAATAACTACTGGCTAATAACACCCAGTAATTTTTGCCCAGGTACAGGGCCCTCTAAAGTCATAGAGTTCTGCACCACTGCCTCCCCGGCCACCAGCACATGCAATATACCGGTAGGTTTTAGATAGGGGTCACCATAGACCGCATTAGCGGTAATGGTCTGGGCATCAAAAATCACAATATCCGCATCAGCGCCCTGCTGAATACGACCTTTCTTTTTAAACAGTGGCGATGCCTGCTCCATCCACCTAGCCTGATACAGACTGGATCGGGCCAGCGCATCAGACAGGCTGAGTACGCCGCGCTCGCGCACATAATGACCCAGTAATCGGGAAAATGTGCCCGCTATATTGGGATTGGTGGGAATGCTGGTATCTATGGCTGGCAGTGCATCTGTAGATACCATCATGCCGGGCCATTGCAGTGCAGTTTCAACCCAGTCTTCTTTTACATAATGGTGGTTCACCATACCTGTGGGCTGCTCTTTGGCGTACTTATCCCAGGTCTCTTTGGTCAACCACTCGCCGGTGGCGACCCACTGCACATCCTCGTAGCTAATATCAAAAATAGCCTGCCAGTCACGGCAGCGAAAAACATCGGCAGAGATACTGGTACCCCCAGCAGCGTAAGACAGAGTCTCAGTGGTGATATTGGCTCCGGCCTGATTGGCTTCGTCAATCATCGCCAGCCAGTCGCCAATACCGCCCATCGCATTATGGGTGATATGACAGACAAACAGAGCCGCGCCAGTTTCTACTGCCAGATCAATCACTTCAGTTAAACCTGCTGGGTCACCGGTATGGCCTCTGCGCACATGGATATACAGTGGCACCTCACGCTCGGATGCCACCTCAAATAGCATTCTTAACTCCGCCTCAGAAACCGCCTGGGTCATATAGTCCAGAAGCACGCCAATACCCAGACCACCGCCATCCAAACCCTGGTTAAGCAGCACACGCATCTGCTCGATTTGCTCTGGGCTGGCAGTCTGCATCCAGGTTGGCCCGGCCATGGTCAACACTTTATTGCCGGAAAAAATATACGGCATATCTATACCTTCGATAACCTTGGTGCGCACCGCCCAGTGGCCCACGGAAGACCCATAATTAATCTGCGCACCGCCTGCAAAGTGTTCGCCATAAAAACTGACTGGGAAAGAGCCAGCCTCCAGATCTAACTGGGTAGTAATACCATCGAGAAGGTTGACCTGCTGACCCAGCAGCGTTGGGGTATGACTGTGCACATCAATAAAACCGGGCGCTACAACTAGCCCTGTGGCATCAATAGTTTGTTGGCCCTGCAATGGCTGCAGTGAAATCTCACTGATGGTGCCGTTATTAATACCAATATGGCGGATGGCATCCAACTCGGTCTCTGGGTCTATAACTCGGCCATTGGCAATAACCAGATCGTATTGGGAGTCGTTA
>DDCQ01000027.1 GCA_002334915.1 Porticoccaceae bacterium UBA2002 | reverse complement strand
AAACAAATAAAAAAGCCACCCTATAAATAGGGTGGCTTTTTTATTTGTCCGGCGGGTCCGTCTGGAAAGAACCACCGTTCGCCAAACTCTGCTTACAGCAGAGTTTGGACGCCACAGGCGCCCCGCAGGGGTGAACAACAGCTTTTAAGCTGTTGTTTATCAATCCATCGTACGCTTACTACACTCCGTCGCGATCCTGATCCAAGCCCGATATCCCGAGCGAAGTCGAAGGACCTCCTGCTGCCGACTGATTGAGGTTCCTCCGCTGCGGTCGGGATGGCAGAGTTTGGCTAGGTCGGGATGACGAAGTAGAATTTTTTATCGCAAGGTAGCAATTGCTGCACTGGTTATACTTCAGCCAATGGCCCCACCTTCCGTTTTTCCTCTAGGTCCGATTGTCCGAACAGGTCTTTATCTTTAGAAAGTTAAGATAGCATGATCAATCATATATTGACGGTATAACTGCCAATAAATTTTACTCTATGGTTATATTCCTGTATAAAAACAACTAATGACATAAATGATGTCATTTAAAGAAAATAATAATGTCTAAATCTTGGGGGTTAAATCTAATGAAAAATAAAATCTATGCTATTTCCGCATTGGCACTAGCTATCGCCAGTTCAAGTGCTTACGCTGCGCAGATTGAAGAGGTTGTGGTCACAGCAACCAAGCGCGCGGGAGTTGATATTCAAGACGTTCCTGCATCGATCTCAGTCTATGGTGCCGAGGCACTTAAAAATGCAAAAGTTGAATCACTGACTGATCTGACAACTTTGTCGCCGAGCCTGATTGCTGTTCAAACACAGAGCCCATCGGCTACTCGTATAGGTCTGCGTGGCATCTCAACGCCGGCCAACAACGTTGGCTTTGAGGCTTCTGTGGGCATTTCCATCGATGGCGTAGCCCGTTCACGCACAGGTCTTGCACTTTCCGAGATGCCACAACTGGCCAGCGTCGAAGTGTTACGCGGTCCTCAGGGCACACTGTTTGGTCGCAACACCAGTGCTGGTGTGATTAACATTAACACAGCCAAACCGGATGCAGAGGGCGGTGGTTTCGTCAATATGTCAGTGGGCAATTACGACGCGCGGATTGTGCAGGGGGCGATTAATCTTCCTATCAACGAACAATGGAATGGCCGCATTGACGCCAAACACCGTGAACGAGATGGCTTTGTCACCGATGTAAACTCCGGTGCTGATATCAACAGTATTGATCGCTCGATGGTGCGCGCTCAGCTCACCCGTGAGGATGACGACAGCAGCTTACGTTTGATTGCCGACTGGGTCACATCCGACAGCGTTTGCTGTGCTGGAATTGTCACTGATCGATCACCTTTGAGTGCTGTTCTTATCGGTGTGGCAGCGGCAGCCGGTAATCTCGGTTACGGCAGTGCTGATCCGTCGGATTATGAAGTTGCCCTATCATCCTTGCCTACTGAAGAAGTTTCTGATTGGGGTTTCTCAGCAGAATATAACAGCGATATCGACGGTATGAACTTTACCAGTGTTACGGCTTATCGAGACTGGGAGTCAGATGTGCTGCGCGATGGCGACATGGCTGGAGTGGACCTGGCTGAAGCGACTTCTTTGACCTCCAACACATCGTTCTCTCAAGAGTTGCGTTTACAGGGTGAGAGTGGCTCAGTTAACTGGCTGGTGGGTGCCTATTACCTCCATGATGAGGTTGATTTCACTGACGAGTTTAACACTGGCTCTCAACTTGAGGGCTATATGGACCGTTTACTTGCTGCTTTGTCAGCTTCTAGTGCCCCAATTGCATTCCAAGGCTTTGGTACTTTACCGACACCGGCGCAGGCGGGCGCTAATGGTATACCCTCAATTAAGGCTTTAGCCGGCGCGGCGAATGCCATGGATTATTTGGATCCAATGGCTGATACGGCCACGAGTATGGAACTCACTACAGATGCTATTGCTCTGTTTACACACAACGAAATAAGCCTTTCTGAAGATCTGACGGCAACTATTGGTCTGCGCTACACCAGCGAAGACAAAGAATTGTCTTACGCAAATACCTCTACTGGGTCTGCGGAAGCCTGCGGCTTCGCCAACGCACTGACGGGGATTAACCCGCAGCTGGCCGCGTTTGGTGGGCTGATCTGTCTGCCAGTAGCAAACCCGTTATTTAATGGTACAGGCAATGACGATCGCTCCGATGAGAATGTTTCGGGTACGGCCAAACTGGCCTATGCCATGAATGACGATGTATTGTTCTATGCCAGTTTTTCTCGCGGCTTTAAGTCCGGCGGTTACAACTTATCCAGTGCTGGTTTCTCTGTAGCTGGCGGCCCATCGGCCACTGATCTGGAGTTTAATGCTGAAGAGGTCGACGCCTACGAGCTGGGTTGGAACAGCACTCTGGGAGAAGCTGTAACATTCAATGGTGCTATCTTCAGTCAGGACGTCTCTGGTTATCAGCAACTTGACTTTGTCGGTACACATTTTGTTGTTGGGCAGGGGGATTTTGAAGTTGAAGGGCTGGAGCTGGATTTGGCTGGCCGACCTATGGAAAACCTCATGCTGCAGGCCAGTTATGCCTACACCGACGCAAAAAATTCTGAGACAGGTGTTCAGCCTAATGCCCAGTCAAAGAATACATTCAGTACGTCTGCGACTCTGTTCTTGCCTCTGAGTGATGCTTTGATGGGTAGCGTTCACCTAAATGGTCGTTATGCGAGTAAGCAGCGTACCGGTGGAACAAACGTCCAAGATGCGTTTACCCTTTATAACGCGCGTATTTCGATCGTACCCAATGCAGGCGCCTGGGAACTGTCGCTGTTTGGTCAGAATTTGACCGGCGAAGATGCAGTCATAGCGAGCTTTGATGCGCCAGTTCAGCCCGGCAGTACTGCAGTTTTCCCAATCCGACCGCGCATGTACGGTGCTGAATTGCGCTATCAGTTCTGATGGACTGTTTTGTGTTCTTTGATTTGGTGTATTTTTAGCACAGTAAGCCCCCGTTTTCGGGGGCTTTTTTTTCAGCGGCCTATGTCTGTCAAGGGCTGAAGT
>DDCQ01000022.1:2350-2684 GCA_002334915.1 Porticoccaceae bacterium UBA2002 | reverse complement strand
CTGAGCTGGACGCAGTCTGTGACTCAGAGACTGGCTGTGACTATCTGACCATTCCCCATAACTCCAATCTGGCCAATGGCCGCATGGCCCCCTATATGCAGCTAGAAGATACAGATGCGGCCAAGGTTGCCTATGCCCAGTCGCGGCTTAAGCGCGAGCCAATTATGGAAATCTTCCAGCACAAAGGTAATTCAGAATGCATCAATGGTCTGAGCACTGTCTTTGGTGCGCCAGATGAGCTGTGCAATATTGAAGCCGTGCGCCGCATGGGTGAAAACAAAACCTATGCCACCCGGGATATGTCAGCGGAAGGGCTGGTGGTGGGGCAGGCCTC
>DDCQ01000022.1:0-2261 GCA_002334915.1 Porticoccaceae bacterium UBA2002 | reverse complement strand
GAAGAACAGAAGATTGGCTTAAACCCGGTTAAGTTGGGGGTTATTGCGGCAACAGATACCCATTCTGCCAATCCCGGCGGCCTGGTTGAATCCGACTGGGACGGTGCAGTAACCGGTGAATCAACGCCCGAGGAGCGTCTGCGGCCCGGCCTTCTTACCAGTGGCATTGATGGCAACCCAGGTGGCATGGCTGGTGTCTGGGCTAAAGAAAATACCCGTGATGCTATTTTTGATGCGATGTTGCGCAAAGAAGTATTTGGCACCTCGGGGCCGAGAATTCGCCCGCGACTGTTTGCTGGCTGGAATCTGGATCAGGGGCTCTGTGACGCCCCTGATATGGTTGCACAGGCCTATGCCAGTGGCGTGCCCATGGGTGGTGATTTAACGGCCACAGAGACTGGGGCCAAACCCAGGCTTTTAGCCTATGCAGTCAAAGACCCTGAGGGTCTTAAACTGCAGGATTTGCATCTGATTAAGGGCTGGATTGATAACGATGGCAAAATGAATACTCAGGTATTGTCTGTAGCCTCAGACGAGAGTGGCGCCGACAGTCTCTGCGCGGTTTACACCGACAATAACTTTGACCCGGCGCAATCTGCCTACTACTACCTCAGAGCCGTCGAGCCAGAGACCGCGCGCTGGCACAGTTACGACTGTGCCGCCATTGCCGAAGCCGATCGCCCTGAAGTGTGCAGCAATGGCGCTTACCCGGAAACCATTCGCGAAATGGCCTGGACCTCACCTATTTGGTATCAGGGCCAGTAATCAGCCGGACTGATAGAGGCTTTTTATAGCCTCTATTGGCCAGCGTTCTCGGCAATAATAGCCATCATCTGATGGGCTGTCTCGTGGCCGGAATTTTGATTCTGGCCCGTGACAAAGCGTCGCTCATCGTCCACCACCACATGGGTCGCAAAAAAATCAATCAGCTTGGTCTGGCTTTCAAACAATGCGCCGGCCTTGCGCAGCTCGGTCTCCGGGTGCTGAGGGGTAATTTCAATGCCCAGTTCCTTGATCTGCTTGTCGGTAACTCCGGTCATGCGTCGGCCAGCAATTAGCTTATTGCCATCTTTATCTAGCGCATTGATTAACCCCAGAGCGCCATGGCATACAGAGCCGATAATAGGGGTGTCTGCATAATAGGCTGCGGATATTTTCTCAGCCAATACCTCGGAGTAGCCCATATCATAAGCTGCGCCCCAGCCACCAGACAGAAAAATGGCGTCGTAAGCGGTAAAATCTACATCATCTATCAACAGTGAATTATTGACTTTGGCCTGGAATATGGGGTCAGCCATATAGCGATCATCTTCTGGTGTTCTGATCACTCGACCCAGAGTCTGGGGGTCAACGGGAATCTGACCGCCCTTGATACTGGCAACGTCTACCTGCATGCCCGCATCGATAAAGCCGTAGTAGGGGTGGGTCATTTCGGATGCCATAACACCTGTAGGCTTGCCGCCACTTTCGCCAGGCGCGCTCATTACAGAATTACTGGTAGTTATTACCAGCGCACGTTTGCCTGCTAACTGATAGGTCTCTCCATGATACTCAGGGTGAAGTCCCAGCCCATGCAAAATAGATGGCAGGCTGAGGGCCAAGATCACAGCAAATAACGCTGTCCATTTTAGGATTTTAGTGGCTGTGCTGTTTATAGAGCTTGCTCCGGCTGATTTGTTTAAACTTGGGGGAAGATATAATATGACAGTTATACTGTCAAATTATTAAGCAAACAATCTATCTGCAACACTTGGTCCGTATTACTCAACCTAATAATAGTGAAAAAAGACTGGGGCCAAGCCCGGCAGATAATAGGTACTCCCCATGAAACATCTGCTCCTTGCACTATTGCTAATCTGTGCTTCTGCATCTCAGGCAGAATTTAGCCGTACCTATCTAGATTCTCATCCGCTGAAAGTCGCCAAGGTCAATGGCATTGAAATTGCCTACCGCATTGTGGGTCAGGGGCAGGAACAGGCCAGGCCAAAAATTGTGGTAATTATGGGCCTGGGTGGCTCCAATGTGGCCTGGGGTGACAGTATGATCCGCGGGCTGGCCGACGCTGGCTACGAAATTTTGATGTTTGATAATCGCGATACTGGCGCCTCCACGCGCTTTGATCAATGGGGTCAGCCAACACTCTGGCTACAGCTGTTAAAACGCCAACTAAACTTGCCGATAAATGCCCCTTACTCTCTGAATGATATGGCGGCAGATGCGGTTGGCTTAATGGATGCGCTGGGTTACCAGGACGGACATAT
>DDCQ01000031.1:6225-6889 GCA_002334915.1 Porticoccaceae bacterium UBA2002 | reverse complement strand
CCCATTATTTTTTCTCCGCGCGATACTGGTCGGCCTTGCCGCCGATAAATGACTTCCATTTGGCATCGTCCAGAGCATCGGCGATGGTAAAGATATCCTTGTCGCCACGACCAGACATATTAACCAGCACAATTTCATCTTTGGCCATGGTGGCAGCTTCTTTTAGAGCCACCACAAAACCATGGGTACTCTCCAGTGCCGGGATCAAACCTTCAGAGCGCATAGTCAGCTTTAGGGTCTCTTTAACTTCAGCATCAGTGGCGGCCTCAAAGCGCACCTTGCCCTGATCATGCAGATAGGAAAAGATCGGGTTAACGCCAATATAATCCAGACCAGCGGCAACCGAATGGGTCTCACTCATATTGCCCTCGTCATTTTGCAGGAAGTAAGTCTTGTAGCCCTGGGCCACACCCACACTGGCATCGTCGTAGGCCAGTCGCGCCGAATGCATATAGGAACCCACACCCTCACCACCGGCTTCACAGCCAATCAGCTCTACGTTAGGCTCATCGAAGAACCCCTGGAACAGACCCATGGCATTAGAGCCACCGCCGACACAGGCATAAACACGATTGGGTAGACGCCCGGTCTGGGCCAGTATCTGCTCGCGCGCTTCCATTCCGATAATCGATTGGAACCAGCTAACCATTTCCGGGAAGGGGTG
>DDCQ01000031.1:2307-6218 GCA_002334915.1 Porticoccaceae bacterium UBA2002 | reverse complement strand
AACACATTGGGTCGCTGGCGGGCAACATCTACCGCACCCATATAGATTTTGCAGTCAAAACCAAATTTGGCGGCCATGGTGGCCGTGGCAAAACCATGCTGCCCTGCGCCGGTCTCGGCGATCACTCGTTTTTTACCCAGTCTCTGGGTCAGCAGGCCCTGGCCCATCACATTGTTTACCTTGTGGGAACCCGTGTGGTTAAGGTCATCGCGCTTCACATAAATCTGCGCGCCACCCAGCTCACGGCTGAGATTCTCCAAATAGGTGACTGGCGTGGGTCGGCCAGAGTAGTTTTGCAGCAGGGCCACATACTCTTGCCAGAATTTTGGGTCTGCTTTACATTCGCGGAAGCACTCGAGCAGCTCCTCAATAGTGGCATGTAAAATTTCAGGCAGGAAAACACCGCCATATTCTCCATAGTAGCCTTCGCGGCCATCGGAGAAGTCAAAAATATCCATGAATTGCCTCAGCAGAACGCAGATTCCTCCGTTTTGGGGAGTCCTCATGCAGGTGGTCATTGAAAGGCAACCATTTTATCCAAGTCGCCCTTTGGGTACAACAATCATCCCTCATCCGGCAGACAGGCGCTGATTCTCAGGCACCAAAAAACCGCACCAAAATGGTGAGTGAAATTCTGTTGTTGTTGACTGTTACGGAAGGGATCTATGACCGGTTTATACACAGTGGTCAGTTTTTTGCTGCATCCCAATAGCTGCGCACAATACAGCGATTTATCCACAACTTTTGCAATAGCTTGCCAGCAGTATTTTGCGGCTGAATTGAAAAAAAACACAACATATAGTGAATTTGGGCTTGCATGACACAAAATGTAGGATAAACTCTACGGCGTTTTCCCCTGCACATAATAACTAAAAAGCAGGGGCAGTTAGCCCAAAAATTATGTCGCGGCAGGGCAGTAAGCTGACACCACATTGATTACCACAATTTTGATTAACACGACTAAAATAAATAGAACGAACCAAAGGTTATGTAATGAGCGCAACCAGACTAAAGACAGTAAAGCCAAGCAAAGCCACCCAGGAAATCAAGATGCAAGATGCATCTCTGGATATCTGGGACAAAAAATACCGCCTCAAAGACAAGAGCGAGCAGCCTGTTGATAAAGATATCAACGCCACCTATATGCGTGTGGCCAAGGCACTCTCCGATGTTGAAAGCAAAGATAAGCGCAAAGAGTGGCAGGAAAAATTTGTCTGGGCACTCAAACATGGCGCTATCCCGGCTGGCCGTATTATCTCCAATGCCGGCGCCCAGGCTTACAAGCCCGCCACCTCCACTATTAACTGCACCGTTTCTGGCATTGTTCCCGACTCTATGCTGGGCATACTGGAACGCAACCTCGAAGCAGGCCTAACGCTCAAGGCCGGCTGCGGCATAGGTTACGAATTCTCCACATTGCGCCCCAAAGGTGCCTATGTATCGGGTGCTGGCGCCTACACCTCCGGTCCGCTGTCGTTTATGGATATCTACGACAAGATGTGTTTTACCGTGTCTTCAGCCGGTGGCCGCCGTGGCGCCCAGATGGCTACCTTTGATGTCAGCCACCCGGATGTCTTTGATTTTGTGCGCGCCAAGCGCGAAGACGGTCGTCTGCGTCAGTTCAATCTGTCGCTGCTAATTACCGAAGAGTTTATTGAAGCTGTGCGCACCGATGGCAACTGGGATTTAACCTTCCCTATCAGTGCCAAAGAAATTGAAGGCGGACTGGACCTGAATGGCGATAACGTAGTCTGGAAACCATTCCCCACCACAGAAAACTACGTTAGCAACGACGAAGGCCTGGTCGCCTGCCGCATCTACGAGACTATCCGTGCGCAGAAACTGTGGAACGCCATTATGTCGTCCACCTACGACTATGCAGAGCCCGGCTTTATTCTGATCGACCAGGTAAATAAAAATAACAACAACTGGTTCTGCGAAGATATTCGCGCCACCAACCCCTGTGGTGAGCAACCCTTGCCCCCCTACGGCAGCTGCCTGCTGGGCTCGGTTAACCTAACCAAGTTTGTGCGCAACCCCTTTACCGAAGACGCCTACTTTGATTGGGAAGAGTATGCAGAGGTAGTAGATATCTTTACCCGCATGCTCGACAACGTTGTAGAGATCAATGGTCTGCCTCTGGATGGCCAGCGCGCCGAGATTGAATACAAGCGCCGTCACGGTATGGGCTTCCTGGGCCTGGGTTCTACCATCACCATGCTGCGCATGAAGTATGGCGAGCAGGATTCGCTGGAGTTCACCGAGCGCGTAGCCCAGGATATGGCGGTAGCCGGTCTGAAGAGCGGCCTGCACCTGGCCCGCGAGAAAGGCCCGGCACCAATAATGGAAGACGAGTTTGAAGTCACAGCAGCCATGCTGTTCAAGCAGCCAGATATGGCCAAAGACGGCATCAAAGTGGGCGACAAGATCAAAGGCAAGGTACTGATGGCCAAGTACAGCCGCTATATGCAGAACGTTGCCTCTGTAGCGCCAGAGCTGGTTGAGTCACTTATCGAAGAAGGCTGTCGCTTCAGCCACCATTCTTCCATTGCGCCCACAGGCACAATCTCACTGTCTCTGGCTAACAATGTTAGTAATGGTATCGAGCCAAGCTTTGCCCACCACTACTCGCGCAATGTGATTCGCGAAGGCAAAAAGTCCAAAGAGAAAGTTGATGTCTTCTCCTACGAGCTGCTGGCCTACCGCACATTGATCAACGAAAAAGCCATGCCCTACGGCACCAGCGAAGAAGAGGCGCTGCCCGACTACTTTATGAGCTCAGAGAATATTATGCCCAGAGCCCACGTAGATATTCAGGCCGCCGCCCAGAAGTGGGTAGATTCGTCAATATCCAAAACTATCAATGTCCCAACCGACTGCGATTACGAAGACTTTAAAGATATCTACCTGTATGCCGCCGAAAAAGGTCTCAAAGGTTGCACCACATTCCGTTTTAACCCGGAAGCCTTCCAGGGCGTGCTGGTCACCGAGAAAGATCTGGAAAACACCACCTACAGCTTCACCCTGGAAGACGGCTCAACCGTCGAGTTCAAGGGCAATGAAGAGGTTGAATACGATGGTGAAACTCACACAGCGGCCAACCTGTTCGATGCGCTTAAAGAAGGTTACTACGGTAAGTTCTAAGCCCACAGGTTTACTAGCAAGCAGCACGGAATAGTACGAGGAATACAATGAGCAAGAAAATTTCACAAAAGATTGTCGGCTACAAAGTCGCCACCGAAGAGCAGGTTCAAGAGGCAGCAGCCAAAGAGACTGCAAGCAATATTATTCAGATGCACGAGAAAGTCTCGCGCCCGGAAGAGCTGGCAGGCAGCACCTACAAGATCAAGACACCGCTGTCCGATCACGCGCTGTATATGACCATCAATGATATTGTTCTCAATCAGGGCACAGACCACGAACTGCGCCGCCCCTTTGAAGTGTTTATCAACTCCAAAAATATGGACCACTTCCAGTGGATAGTGGCCCTGACCAGAGTAATCTCCGCCGTGTTCCGCAAAGGCGGCGACTGTACCTTCCTGGTAGAGGAACTCAAGGCAGTATTTGATCCCCAGGGCGGCTACTTCAAGCCCGGCGGTAAGTTTATGCCCTCACTGGTCGCCGAGATTGGCTGGGCCATTGAAGACCATCTGCAGAAAATTGGCATGCTGAAAATGCCCGAGATCCCCGAGCATCAGCAAAAAATTATGGACCAGAAGCGCGCAGAGTTTGAAAGCGCAGCTGCAGCACCTGCAGCCACTGGCGAAACTGCCGACTTTCCACCCACAGCTGAAGTATGCAAAAAGTGCAGTGTAAAGGCGGTTATCCTCATGGATGGCTGCATGACCTGCCTCAACTGCGGTGATTCCAAGTGCGGTTAAGCTGATTTTACAGCAATAAAAAAAGCGGCT
>DDCQ01000031.1:0-2128 GCA_002334915.1 Porticoccaceae bacterium UBA2002 | reverse complement strand
AAATCAACCCGATTCATAATAATAATCAAAAAAATCGCCGTCACCGGCAGCAGAATCCCATTGGCCGCCTGGGCAAATAGAATCGCCGCAATAGGCTTGGTGCCCAGAGCCGCAAACAATGTACCCACCGCCAGCACCAGCATCCAGATAAGCTTAAAGCGCCAATCATTAAAATCCGTCGGCCAACCCATGGCCCCGGTCACCGCATAGGCAGCTGCCAGTGGCGCGGTAATCGCACTGGTTAAACCAGCGGCCATCAAACCAAAGGCAAAGAAACTATTGGCCGCAGTGCCCAGCACAGGTTCCAACTGAGTGGCCAGACTGGCCGCAGAAAACTGCGCGCCAGTATTAAAAAACGCCACAGCACTGGTGCTCATTACCGCCAATGTAATCAAGCCGCCCAGACCTATAGAAATCACCGTATCGCCACGGGACTCTTTTATCGCCTGAGCAGTATCAGTGCCGCGCCATTTTTCCTGCACAATATTGGCATGAAGAAATAAATTGTAAGGCACCACCGTGGTACCAATCAGCGCAACAACAGTCAGTGCCGAACCGCTGGGCATACTGGGTTTAAATAAGCCAACCATCATAGCGCCCAGATCCAGATCAATCATCAGCATGGTCAGTACAAATACCATGCTCATTATCAGCACCAAAACAATTAAAATAGGCTCCAGTAATTTATAGCCACCACCGGCCAGCAACAGAGCGGCCAGACCACCAATTAGCAGCGCACAGACAGAGGTGGAAAATGGCAGCAGCGACTGTAAACCCAGCGCCGCGCCAGAGATATTGCCTGCCTCATAGGCAGCATTGCCCACCCCAATAGCGGCCACCACCAACAGAACCGCAGCGTGACTAAGAGCGGGATTATTAAAGGTTGTGCGCAGAGCCTGAGATAAACCCTCCCCGGTCACCAGCCCAAGGCGAGCAGCCATTTCCTGGAGAACAACAGTGGCAATAAGAGAAAACAGCAGAGCCCAGAGCAGTACAAAGCCAAAATTAGCACCAGCCGCACTGGCAGTAGCAATACTACCGGGGCCAATAAATGCCGCAGTAACCAGCAGGCCTGGTCCAAATTTTTTCATTATTTTAGGACCCCATCAACCGTTGAGAGACTATGCAGAGACGCGGCCAAGCTGACCGGTTTTAACATCATAGATAAAGCCATAGACCTGAATATGGCTGGGCACCAGCGGGTGATTTTGAATAGTTTGCACATCGTCCAGCACCGACTTCTGCAAGTCAGCAATGGTATGCCACTGAATCGAATGGCCCAGATCAGAGCCCGGCTTGGTATTTTCACTGCTAGCTCGTTGAGGGTTTTCCCAGAGCTCGCCATTATGCACCGCAGTCTCCAAATCCTCTTCCAGCAACTGAGCAATCTCAGCATCGGTTACCGTGGCCATGCCGCAGCCAGTATGCTGAATCACAAACCAATCAGTGGTGCCTAAAAACTTATGGGAAATAATTAACGAGCGAATCGCATCATCGCTGGCACGACCACCAGCATTGCGAATCACATGGGCATCGCCCTCAGACAGGCCAGCGATTTTGGCCGGATCCATACGGGCATCCATACAGGTCAAAATAGCAAAATGCCTGGCAGGAGGAGACGGCAAATGGGAAAGGTCAAAAGTATCAGCATAGCTTTTATTAGCTTCCAGTAAAGCCGCCAAATTATCACTGTTACCCTTTTCTTCAGTCATGCTGGTTTCGCTCGTCAGTAAATTAGCGCCAATTATAAACTCGCTAATCAGATTTGTAATGGGCAATAAGCCGCTGAGCCACGACTATAGCCGGCATATCCCCAGCTAACACCGCAGCCTCTAGCTCTGGCACCAAAGCCTTAACCTGAGGATGATTGCGCAAATCAGCAATCAAAGCCTCAGCTGTCTCGGCCCACATCCAGGCTTTCGCCTGCTGGGCACGCAAGGTTTCCAATTCACCAGACTGGATTAAAGCTTCACGAAAGTCCTGAATAATAGACCAGGCCTTATCCACACCCTGATTCTCAAGCGCCGAACAGCAATCCACCTTGGGAGTCCAGCTTGGAGTGCGCGCCTGCATAAACTGCAGCGCCCCGCGATAGTCAGACACCGTTTGATTAGCAATACTGGTTTGA
>DDCQ01000078.1:12145-15413 GCA_002334915.1 Porticoccaceae bacterium UBA2002 | reverse complement strand
CCAATTTTTAGCTGATGCTTTTCAGCAAAGACCTCCAGATCATCGCGGCGGGCCATGGTGCCATCTTCGTTCATAATCTCGACAATTACGGCGGCGGGCTCAAAGCCGGCAATACGTGCCAGGTCACAGCCAGCTTCGGTATGGCCTGCCCGGCTCAATACGCCACCGGGCTGAGCTTTTAAGGGGAAAATATGGCCGGGCTGGACTATGTCTTCGGGCCTGGCATTGGCGGCTACTGCGGCCTGTACTGTGCGCGCACGATCTGCTGCGGAGATACCCGTGGTAACACCTTCAGCGGCTTCGATGGACAGTGTAAACGGGGTGCCATGGCTGGATTGGTTGGTATCACCTTCGACCATCATGCCCAGCTCGAGCTGTTTGCAACGCTGTTCGTTTAATGTCAGGCAGATCAGTCCACGGGCATAGGTGGCCATAAAGTTGATGTCCTGTGGCCGCACCATGGGCGCTGCCATAACCAGATCACCTTCGTTCTCGCGATCTTCGTCGTCCATCAGGATGACCATTTTGCCCTGACGGATATCTTCGAGTAATTCTTCTACTGTGTTAAGTACCATTTTCTCTTCTCTTCGGCTGTATTGCGTCTTGCTAATATTTCTTATTGATCTGCTGCTTTGTCACCCAGTAGCAGTCGCTCTAAATAACGGGCGACCAGATCTACTTCTAAATTGACCTGGGTACCTACTTGGTAGTCACCCATCACGGTATGGGTCATGGTATGGGGGACAATATTTAATTCAAATTCTGAGCCTTCGACTTTATTAATGGTCAGGCTGGTGCCATCTAATGTGATTGAGCCTTTGTGAGCAATGTATTTGGCGAGGTCGCGAGGCGCACGAATGCGGAAGCGCCATGATCTTGCGTCTTCTTCAAGGGAGACTACTTCGCCTATGCCGTCGACATGGCCGGAAACAATATGGCCACCAAAGCGATCACTGGCCTGCATGGCTTTTTCCAGATTGATACGGCTGCCGGTTTTCCAGTTGCTGATGGTGGTCAGGTTTAATGTTTCTACTGATACATCTGCTATAAAGCCTTCACCGGTCAGTTCAACGGCGGTTAGGCAGGCCCCGTTGCAGGCGATGCTGTCACCAAGTTGGACATCGGCCAGACTCAGATTGCCGGTGCGGATTGTAAGGCGCACATCGCCACCGCGCTGTTCTAGGTCTGCGATATCGCCGATGGCGCTGATAATTCCTGTGAACATAACTTTTCACCTTTTACTTAAATCTAATGAGTCACAAGGGTTGCGGCAACCCTAATCTAACATCGGCGTTCTAAATGCCGTTTTTATAACTTTGCTACCTAATTACAGTCCCAGCCGAAAAATCAATAATCTTTATCCGGATACAACCTCACCCTGATATCCTCACCAATCTGACGAATATCCCTGATCGATAAGGCCAAATGAGCATCAATCGTCTCGATCGGCAAATTAAACATAGGCCGCGCTTCATTGCCAAATAGCTTTGGAGCCCAATAGCACACCAGCTCATCCAGCAAACCCTCAGCAATAAAGGCACCAGCCAAACCAGCACCAGCTTCCACTAAAACCTGATTGCAGCCACGCCCTGCCAAATCTGCCAGCAGCGCATGTAAATCAATATGCTCACCCATAGCAGGTAAAAAAATCACCTCGGCGCCAGCCGCTGCCAAAGCAGCAGACTTCTCTCGCTGTTCTGCTCCATCCAATGTTGCCACCAGAGTGTCACCCGGCTGCTGGAACATGCGCGCCTCGGGCGACATCTGCAGTTTGGCATCTACCACCACACGCAGGGGCTGCCTCAGCTCGTCTTCAACGCCAACATCCTCGCGGGTTATACGCACTGTCAGGGACGGATCGTCCATTTTTTGCGTGCCAATACCGGTAATAATTGCACATTGCTCGGCGCGCAGACGCTGCACATCGGCGCGGGCTGCTGGTGTGGTAATCCACTGGCTCTGGCCGCTGGCCATGGCGGTGCGACCATCCAGGCTTGCCGCCATCTTTACTGTCACCCAGGGTGTGCCCTGCTCGTGACGTTTGATAAATCCTTTATTGCTCTCGCGCGCCTGATCTTCCAAGAGACCAAGTGCAACTTCGATACCGGCATCTTTCAACTTTTGTATGCCCGACCCGGCAACCGCTGGGTTGGGGTCTTCACAGGCTACCACTGCGCGGTTGACTCCGGCGGCAATCAGGGCGTCGGCACAGGGGCCGGTTTTGCCCTGGTGGCTACAGGGCTCCAATGTGACATAGACGGTGGCGCCGGAGGCATTGCCCGCCTCTTGCAAGGCTTCAATCTCGCCGTGATTGCCACCAGCTGGTCTGGTATAACCTTCGCCAATTATCGCGTCGTCTCTGGCGATAACACAGCCGACCGAGGGATTCGGAGAACTGGTATAGCGGCCCTTGGCAGCAAGCTGCAGGGCTCGCGACATCATCTCGCGATCAATAGTGCTCATTATTGGTCAGCCGAATCAGGTTTTTTAGCGGTTAGGCGATTAAGCTCATCCTGGAATTCGCTGAGGTCCTGGAAACTGCGGTAGACTGAGGCAAAGCGCACATAGGCCACTTCGTCCAGCTCCCGCAGCTGGCGCATCACCTCTTCCCCGATAATGCGCGATGAAACTTCTCGCTCGCCGGTGACCTGCAGAAAATGTTTGATTTGTGAGAGGGAGACTTCGATATTCTCGATGGACACTGGGCGTTTTTCGAGGGCTCGCTGCAGGCCTGCACGCAGCTTATCTTCGTCAAAGGATTCGCGGCTGCCATCGGTCTTGATCACCCTGGGCATCACTAATTCCGCCAACTCATAGGTAGTAAAACGTTCGCTGCAATCTACACACTCGCGACGACGACGCACCTGCCCACCATCGGCGACCAGGCGCGAATCTACGACCTTGGTATCATCGGCATTACAGAATGGACAGTACATAGCAACACATCAAAAATTTGGTGGCGTAGTTTAACACAAACTATGGTTATTTAAGCGCCATTAAACGACCCTCAAGTCCTGCTCTCAGGGTTGATCCATGGCTGGTTCAGAGACATCTGAGCCGGAGTGAATATATTGGGTGCCCTGTCCGGAAAATAAAGACCTGTGACGCGGCCCTGGCAGCACTAAATCCGCAGTTTCATAGCCGGCATCTCCCGGATAGATACAGACTATTCCCTGCTCGGATTCGCAAAGGATTGGAGTAACCTCATAGGGGATGCGCTGTGCCAGACGCTCACATGCCTCCGCTGCGGTCTGGTAGTGGGAGATTA
>DDCQ01000078.1:8811-12084 GCA_002334915.1 Porticoccaceae bacterium UBA2002 | reverse complement strand
ACAAAAAACCAGGTGGCAAAGCGACGGCTCTCGCCGATTGGCGTTGTCCAGTTGCAGAAGTGGACCAGCTCCTGCTCGGCAATTTGCAACCCGCACTCTTCCTCCACTTCGCGCACGGCAGCCACTCTTGCCGCCTGCATCTGGGTATCTGCAGCATCAATCTCCGGCGGATCTATGGCGCCGCCGGGGAATACCCAGGCGCCAGCGGCAAATGCCAGCTTGGCATTGCGCCGCAGCAACAGGGTTTCCATACCCTGCTCTGTATCGCGCAAAAGTACAGCCGTGGCAGCCAGTCGCAATTCCGGGTCAGTCATGTATCCCACTCCGTTTATCAGAGATCAAAAAAAAGCCCCATCACAGTGGGGCTTTATAATGGCGCCTTATAATGGCGGTTTTTAGACTGATTGGCAAAGCCTATCCGTAAACCGGGAAAAGCTTACAAACCGCTAACACCTTCTCTTTTACCTCAGCAATCACCTGCTCGGAGGTACCATTTTCCAGACTATCGAGAATATCGCACATCCAGTGCGTCAGCTGCACAGTTTCGTCAACGCCAAAACCGCGGGTGGTTATGGCTGGGGTGCCCACTCGCAGACCAGAGGTTACAAATGGAGAGCGCGGGTCATTGGGAACAGCGTTTTTATTGACCGTGATAAAGGCTTCGCCCATGGCGCGGTCTGCATCTGTACCTGTGTATTCCTTGCCAATCAGGCTGACCAGCATCAGATGGTTTTCGGTGCCGTTGGAGACAATGTTAATTCCGCGCTGCATAAAGGTGGCCGCCATGGCTTTGGCATTGGCTACGACCTGCTTTTGATACTCAACAAACTCATCACTGGCCGCTTCTTTAAAGGCCACTGCCTTGGCAGCAATCACATGACAGAGGGGACCACCCTGGCTGCCGGGGAACAGAGCTGAGTTTACCTTTTTGGCAATATCTTCATGATTTGTCAGCACTATACCACCGCGGGGACCGCGCAATGTTTTATGGGTAGTTGAAGTCACTACATGGGCATGAGGCACTGGGCTGGGGTAAACACCAGCGGCAATCAAGCCTGAGACATGGGCCATATCAACCATCAGGTAGGCGCCAACGGAATCCGCAATCTCTCTAAATCGCGCCCAGTCCATAATGCCTGAGTAAGCCGAGAAGCCAGCAATAATCATTGCTGGTTTATGTTCCTTAGCCAGAGCCTCAACCTGATCATAATCGATCAGCCCGGTCTCAGCATTTAAGCCATACTGCACAGCATTGTAGAGCTTGCCGGAAAAGTTAGGCTTGGCACCATGGGTAAGGTGGCCGCCATCGGCCAGGCTCATACCAAGGATTGTATCGCCGCCTTTGATCAGCGCTAAAAACACTGCGCTGTTCGCCTGAGAGCCAGAATGAGGCTGCACATTGGCGAACTCTGCACCATACAGAGTCTTGAGTCGTTCTATAGCCAGCTCTTCAGCCACATCCACATACTCACAGCCGCCGTAATAGCGCTTGCCGGGATAGCCCTCGGCATATTTATTGGTCATCTTGCCGCCCTGGGCTTCCATCACTGCGGGGCTGGTGTAATTTTCCGAGGCAATCAGCTCAATATGTTGTTCCTGGCGCTGATCTTCCTGCTGGATAGCCTGCCATAGCTCGGCGTCAAACGATGCAATTGTCTGGTCTTGATCAAACATGGGATACGAATTCCTTGGAGGTAAAAACAAGTTGTTTTGGAAGGCGGGAAGTATAACTGAAACAGTTTGCAGCTAACAGTAAAAAACACTCATCTCGGGCCCCTGGCGCAACCGTTTAGTTCTCCTCAGCTGTTCTCGTTTTTTCTCAGAGCTTCTCAAATAGGACCATAGATTCGATATGGGTGGTGTGGGGAAACATATCCATCACCCCCACCGCCTGCAGACTGTAACCTGCGTCAAACAACAGGGCGGCATCTCTGATCATAGTCGAGGGGTGACAGGAAATATATATCACCTGCCTGGCCCCAGCCTTTGCCACCCAGGGCATCACCCCAGCGGCGCCATTGCGTGGCGGATCCAGCACAATCAAATCTATTGCCTTATCAGGGTCCGATGACTCAGTTAGGCCTAAATGAGTCAAGCCAACGCCGCGACTCAAATCAGCCACAGCAAATTCAACATTATCAATATTATTAAAGCGGGCATTGTCGCTGGCGCCTTTCACCAGATCTGGCAATCCCTCGAAACCAATAACATGATCAAATCTCTGAGTTAAAGGCAGGGATAGGTTGCCGGTACCGCAGTAGAGGTCGATGGCCGTGCCTCCATGTTCAGGCAGCAGGCTGAGCATCTGCGCCACCATCTCGCGGTTAATCTGACCATTGACCTGAATAAACTGGCCGGGCTCAAACCTGAGGCTAATATCATCGGTCACCGAAAAACACAGATTGTCGGCACCTGAGTCAAGGCGACTAAATCGCTCCTGCTTGCCGGCCTTCCACCAGAGCTGTACCGGTCCCCGGGCCTCTTTTACCAGCGAGCCCAGCATGGACGGAATCTCTTCGTCCGCCGGAAAGCGACTGGCTTCAACCGCAATGGCTATGCTGTTGTCACCAGAGATAAGCTCCACCTCGAAGACGCGAATATCACTGGGCAGAAAGCTCAGCCACAGGGGCAATAGCTCCACGGCCCTGGGCAGTGGCTCGGTAAGTACCGGGCACTGGGTAATAGGTTCTATTCTGCGGCTGCCAGCATTGCGAAAACCAATTAAAAATTTGCCATCTTTGGCGCGCTGAACTGCCAGGCGTGCCCGACGCCTGTAACCCCAGGGTGGGGCACTGATTGGTGGCAATACTGTCTTGGCTTGCATGCCACCGCGACTGAGACTGTCCAGCAGCTGCTGTTGCTTAAACTCCACCTGCGTCCTATGGTCCAGATGCTGCAAGCTGCAGCCGCCGCAGCGAGAAAAATGTTTGCAGTCCGGTTCTACCCGCTGGGGAGAGGGTTGGACAATTTTTGTGACACGGGCCTCATCATAGTTACGCTTGCGGTTGGTATAGCGAAATTCAATGATTTCCTCAGGCAGAGCACCCTGCACAAAGCAGGCCTTGCCATCAATGCGCCCTACACCACGGCCATCGTGGCTCAGGTCAACTATCTCGCAACTTATAATTTTTTCTTCGGTCATGCACAGGCCATATTTGTTTACTGAAGTTGGTGGGGATATTAGCAGATCAGTACTATCAACCCGAGACATGAATCACAGCTTGAAGTAAATTTGCATCACAGCGATAACGCTGGATAATTCAAGTCATTATC
>DDCQ01000078.1:5660-8718 GCA_002334915.1 Porticoccaceae bacterium UBA2002 | reverse complement strand
CTGGGTATGTTGATTTTACTGCTGGTTGTAGCCAGGCTACTCTGGCGCATTAAAAACACAATACCAGTGGCCCTAGCAGCCAACAGGTTGCAGAGAGCACTGGCCTATGGCGCCCATGGCATTCTCTATATTTTGATGCTGGCACTGCCACTGTCAGGCTGGGTGACCTCATCAGCAGCTAACTTTCCGGTCAAGCTATTCTGGTTGATACCTCTGCCTGCTATTGTGGGCCCCGACCATGCCGTAAAATCTTTGGCCGCTGAAGTTCATGAAATCTGTGTTTTTATCACCATTGCCATTTTACTGGTGCATATTGGTGCCGCTCTGCGACATCACTTTACATTGGGCGATAGCCTATTAAAGCGAATGTGGTTTTGACCAGACTGCCGAGGACTTCGGATGAAAATTAAAATTCTACTATTGCTATTGCTGTGTCTATCCGCTGCCCCTGTCAGCGCAGAACAATGGCGGGACAACAGTGCTCAGAGCAGGCTGTATTTTGCCCCCAGCTTTGAGGGGCTGCCTATCAATGGTGAATTTAGGCAGTTCGCAGTCAATATTGCTAGCGACCAGAATCTGCAGCCAGAGTCACTCCTTGTGAGGGTTCAGATAGCCAGCGCCGATCTTGGCAGCACTGACCTCAACGAGGCTATTCAAATGGTTGACTGGTTTGATAACAAAAGCTTTGCCGAAGCCAGCTTCACCAGCAACCAGATAGTGGCAGCAGGCGGAGATAATCAGTTTATTGCCAGTGGCCACCTGTCACTTAAGTCGGTAGGAAAAACCATAGATGTGCCCTTTAGCTGGCAGCCATCTGCAGATGGCAGCATCAGAATGCTGGGCGAACTAGAGCTGGACCGCGGGGATTTCGCCATCGGCTCGGGCGAATGGTCCAGCGGCGACCAGATTGGGCTGGCCGTCAAAGTCTGGTTTGATGTGACCCTGATTGCGGCCAATGATTAGATTGGGGGGTCGGCAACTAGCCGCTGCACTGCTCTTGCCACTTATGCTTCAGGGTTGCAGCAGTTACACAGGGCTATCTGCAACAGAGTCGCAGCCAGCCAACTTCCCGGATAGCTTTTATCTGCAGGCCGATACTAATCAGGTCTACAGCATCGATAGCCAACTCTCGCAGATTATTGTGACCGTGCGCCGCGGTGGGCTGATGGCGCGGCTGGGGCATGATCATATTGTTGCCAGTAATAATGTAAGGGGGCTGATCTACTTAGACAGCGAGAATCTGCTTTGCAGGGCTCAACTCTATGTGCCCCTGGCCATTTTGGAGGTCGACAATCTGCAACTTAGGGAGGCAGCGGCAATGACCACCAAACCATCGGCTGCGGATATTGAGGGTACCACCAGTAATATGCTGAAAAGCATTGAGGCCGAAAAATTTCCCTTTGCCCAGTTGCAGAGCCAGGATTGCAGTGGGGCACTGAACAACCAATCAGTACCTGTGACACTGACTATTCATGGAGTCACACAGAGCAGGGAGCTGGAGATCAGCCTGCATCAGTCTGACGACAGCCAGCTAGATATCAGCGGAGAGTTTTCTATGCTGCAAAGCGACTTCGCCATACAGCCATTTTCAATTATGAATGGCTTAATAAAGGTGCAAGACAGGTTGCACCTGAGTTTTCAGCTTAGGGCGCAGCTCACTCAGGATTGATCAGGTTGTGGCTAGAACTGAATGGTTTTGCCATCCCAGTCGAGGTAAGAGAGCTGCCCATCCACCTCGGCACTGGCCATAATATTGATCAACTGGTCAGCAACAAACGCAGGCGTAAACAGATTCTGCTCTGGCACCGAGGCCTGAAAGGGTCTGGATAAGTCTGTTTTCACAGTGCCCGGATGAAAGGCAATCAGTTTGACGTTTTTCAGGCGTCGCGCATATTCAACAGAAAAGGATTTCAGCAAGCTATTGAGTGCCGCCTTGGAGGCGCGATAGGAATACCAGCCACCCAGGCGGTTATCCGAGGTACTGCCAACACGAGCACTGAATACGGCCACTATGCAGGGTATTTTGCCGGCCAGGGTTTTGTGCAGCAACTTTAGCCACAGGGCAGGAATAATAGTATTGGCCTGAAATATCTCTAGCATGGCGCTGGCATCAATATCCTCAAAGCGCTTTTCGGGCCACAGGTGGTCATCGTGAAGAATGCCATGGCAGATACAGACACGACTGATGGTCCCGGCAAAGGGCGTCAGCTTATCAACCACCTCGAGCATACTCTGCTCGTCGTACTGAGACTCAATCCAAACCAGCCTGGACTGGGATATCCAATGTGCCGAGAGATCCTCAGGTTGCCCGTTACGGCTCACCGCAATCACCTTATCCACCTCGGGATCGGTGAGGAATCTTGCTATCATGGCCTGCCCCAGCCCTCCTCCTGCGCCCAATACCAAAACATTTTTGGGTTTAACAGCACTCATTCTGATCTACCTTCCAGAGCACAGCGTTCGCAGCGGGCCCTGCCCATCACTAGCCTTGAAATACGATGACGGTACTTGGCAAACAATCTGTAGCCAAGTTCTGCACATTGCTTAAACAGGGGCCAGCGCAAAATCGCCACCCAGTGGCGCTTGCCTACCATAACCCAGGCCTGATAGGTCACCTCAAGGCCATAAATCATCTCACCAGACTCCAGTTGACCGTGGAGAACAAGATCCGCAGCCTGTCTGTCGATATGGGGAAATCGTTGAACAAAGTCTCGAGCATAAATATTCTCAAAGGCTAGATTAGAGTCGCCGTTTAACTTTATCAGCTGTTCAATTTCCGCAGCGCACAGAGGACAGCCCCCGTCGTAAAAAATAGTCAGTTGAGTCATAGATTAAATCTCCACCACCATCATCAGAATAACGAGTAAATGAGCCAGGGCAACCACTGAGGTAAGCTGAATACGCATATTCCAGTAACCCGCATCCTCTCGCACTTCGAGCAGACGCTCAACCAATAGCAGGCCCAGATAACTGGCCAAAAGCAGACAGAGGGCAAACAGCGTCATAATTGGCGCTATATAGATCAGCAGCAGGGACAGCCAGGCAGACAGGGCCACCA
>DDCQ01000078.1:4616-5629 GCA_002334915.1 Porticoccaceae bacterium UBA2002 | reverse complement strand
AGGCAATAAACACATAGGGAGCATAGAGACCAAAGAGGGAGGCGCTCTGCAAGCCAGCGCCAGCATAGGCCTGTGCCATCAGATACACAGGCACCACAAAAGGAACTAGACCCCCGTAGCCCAGCGTTTTGATCAGAGCGGAGTTACTCATAGTTGGCACCCTGTAAATTAGTCCTTGAGATTGGCTCTCAACAAGCCGGAAAGCTGCAGTTAATACGCTCTCCAACATAATTCAGATTCGCAGAAAATCGATCCAAAGCATTTTCAAGGGCGTATTTACCGGCCTAAGAAAGCTAAGCTTTAACTTGTTCCTCACAGATGGTGTCTATGCATAGGGTTGGCCTGTACTGGTTTCAAAATGACTTGCGCACTGCTGATAATCCAGCATTGCTGCAGGCCGCCAGTCAGGTCGACAAACTGATCTGTATTTACTGCCTGCCCGGCAACTCCAACAGTAACAAAACACCCAGCCGTCTGTCCCCGCTGCGGCTGCAGTTTTTACAGGAGTCCCTGAGCAACTTAGATCAGAGTCTGCAAGCCTGTGACCAGAGGCTCGAGGTTTATTATCAACCCCCGCTAGAAGTCATCGCTCAGCTGATTACCCAACATAATGTTTCCCATATCTACGCCAGTGTCAGCGCGGATTACTATTTCAACAGGCTGTGGGACATTCTACGGCAGCGCTATGCCATGATTGACTTTGCTCAGCCCGGAAGCAGCTGTTTATTTAATCCCAGCCAGCTGCCTTTTGAGTTACAGGATCTGCCAGATAGTTTCTCCAAGTTTCGACGCCAGATGGAACCCATTGATATAAACCGACCTGTCGAAGCCCCAAAATCACTGCCACCGCGTCCGGCAACAGCCACAGATACAGATTGGCAGCAACAATTTCCCGACTTTATCGCCCAGCAAAAGCCAATGTTTCACGGCGGTGAGAACCAGGGCAATCAGCATCTGCAAAACTATTTTGCAAAGGGTCTAGCCAGCACCTATAAACAGACCCGCAATGGTTT
>DDCQ01000078.1:0-4450 GCA_002334915.1 Porticoccaceae bacterium UBA2002 | reverse complement strand
GAGCGCTACCAAAAATGGTGTCAGGGCAATACCCCCTATCCCATTGTGAATGCCTGTATGAAACAGCTCAACAGCACAGGCTATATATCCAATCGCGGTCGCCAGTTGGTGGCAAGCTGCTTTGTTCATGAACTCAATCTCGACTGGCGCTATGGTGCCACCTACTTAGAGCAGCAGCTAATTGATTACGATGTCGCCTCAAACTGGGGCAACTGGCAATATCTGGCGGGAGTGGGCGCTGACCCGCGCGGCCATAGACGCTTTGATCTAAGCAAGCAGACAGAGATATATGATCCGGATAACCGCTTTATTGAGCGCTGGGGTGGAGATGATTGTTCAACAGTACTGGACTCTAATGATGCTGCTGACTGGCCCATCACAGAGGCCAGTGGAAACTAAATTATGAATCAGTTTCACAGCATTCGACTTATTCTCGGCGATCAGCTCAATCGCCAGCACTCCTGGTACAGTGAAAAAGATGATGGGGTTCTATACCTGATAGCAGAGTTACATCAGGAAACGGTTTACGTTAAACACCATATTCAAAAACTCTGTGGCTTTTTTGCCGCTATGGCCAACTTTGCCCAGTCCCTAAAAGATGATGGTCATCAAGTTCGCTATTACAGTCTCGATGAGAGTGGGCAATTTGCCAGCCTCAGTCATATGATCAGCAGTCTCTGCCTGCAACATAATGTCAGCCGTTTTGATTATCAGGCGCCAGATGAATACAGATTGTCGCAACAGTTACTAGCGCTTGATTTGGGGCCGGATATAGATGTTTTCTGCTATGACAGCGAGCATTTTTTGCTGCCTAAAGATGAGATTAGCCAATATATTAATGCTGGCGCTCACAATCGCATGGAGTCTTTCTATCGCAAAATGCGCAAGCGTTTCTATGTGCTGATGGAAGGGGATCAGCCCCGTGGTGATCGCTGGAATTTCGATGGTGAAAACAGGCAGAAACTTAAAGCAGCGGATCTGGCTGAGATACCTGAGCCCCTGCTGTTTAGTAATGATGTGAGTGAAATTTTAGAGCGACTGGAGAGGCATAAAATAGCCTCTATAGGCACTGCATCAGAGCAGCTACTCTGGCCTGTAAATGAACAGCAGGCACTGCAATTACTGGAATTCTTTTGCCGCCACTGCCTGCCTAACTTCGGTCGCTTTCAAGATGCTATGACCAGATATGGCGAGAACCGCTGGACTCTGTATCACTCGAGGTTGTCATTTGCCCTCAACAGCAAACTGCTCAAGCCTATGCAGGTAATCGAAACGGCCATCGCCTGTTTTGAATCTGGAGACAGTGATATTGACCTGGCCCAAATTGAGGGGTTTGTACGCCAGATTCTTGGCTGGCGGGAATATGTGCGCGCGGTTTACTGGGCTAATATGCCAGAGTATGCCCAGCGCAATTCCCTGGATGCGCAGCGCGATTTGCCCGAATTTTTCTGGACTGGAAAAACCAAGATGGCCTGTATGCAGCAGGCAATCGACCAATCTTTAGACTATGCCTATGCCCATCATATTCAGCGACTGATGGTCACAGGAAACTTTGCCATGCTGGCAGGTATTGACCCGGACCAGGTAGATAACTGGTACCTGGGCATCTATATAGATGCCATTGAATGGGTAGAGATGCCCAACACCAGAGGGATGAGCCAATTTGCCGATGGCGGATTAATCGCCACTAAACCCTATGCTGCCAGTGGCAGCTATATCAATAAAATGAGTGATTACTGCGGGGACTGTCACTACAGCGTAAAAGAGCGCACCTCAGAAAAAGCCTGCCCCTTTAACAGTCTTTACTGGCACTTTATGCAGCGCCACGGGGACAAATTCTCTCGCAACCCGAGAACAGCCATGGCCTATCGCAGCTGGGGGAAAATGGATGAAGATATAAGGCGACAGCTTTTGGAACGCGGGGAATACTGCCTGGAAAACCTTGAAGATCTTTAATGCCTGAACAAAAGGCACAGGGGCGTGAAACCCCTGTGCTACGGTTAATTTATGGCTGGCTGGCCTCTATCAGCGCATCAACAATCTCACTGTAGTCGCGAAAGAATTCCTCAGAAGTGCCATCATCAAAGGTCACAGGGGTTTTAATATTTCCCTGCACCTTAATTAGGCCAATCCAGTCCAAAAATTGAGCCAGGGCTATCCGAAATTTAACACTGCCAAAACTGTTAATATACTTTAGAGCACCCCAATCCTGCTTTGAGCCGCCAGTGGCATAATATTTTGTAATGCGGGTAAAAACCACATCATTGGCGCGATCCACAAAGATATACTGACCAAATTTTCCACTGGCATTAAAGATAACTGCCCTTTCATCATGGTTGGAAATCCACCAGTGCATCGAGTAGCCCCGATCCTGATTGATGGTGGAGCTGTTGAGGCTATCCCATACCTTGGTAAAGGTTTCATCTACATAGCCTGAGGGAATAACTTGTTCCCCATTCCAGTTGCCATTGCGGGCGAACAACAAACCAAAGCGCGAGTACTGCCGCACTGTGGTATCAACACAGCAGTAGGTTAGAGGATTACCGGCACTGTCTTGCCAGAGCACTACATCGGTAAGGCCGATTTTATTAAAAATGCGATCGGCCAATAATTTATCTGCGGGAACACCTGTTACCTGCAATAAAATATCTGCCAACAACATAGAGTTAACATTGTTGTATTCAAATAGTTCTCCAGCTGGCTTTTCCACACCAACTTTCTTGGCATAGGCCAAATGGTCAGCAGAGAAGAACATATTTTCATGTTCATGGGAGGGAAAGTCCAAGCCGCTAGTCATATTGAGAATCTGACGAATCGTAATATCTCGCCGCTCATCATTAAAATAATCGAGGTAGTTGGCAACCGGGTCATCGAGACTGACTATTTCGCCTCGATCAATAGATATACCTATAAGGGCAGCGTAAAAACTTTTGGCCATGGACCAGGAGGTACCATGGCTATCTTTATCAAAACCCTCTGCATAGCGCTCATCAATCAGGCGCCCACCTTTAAAAAAGGCAGCACCCAGAGTTGCATCGTCTGCAAAGGTCATATTAAACAGCCGATCAATCTTTGACTGATCTAAATTCACCTCTTCAGCTGAAGCCACTACCCAGTCTTCTGCGGGGAAGTGCCCGGCGGGAGAGTGCCCGGCGATAGAGTGCCCATCTGCGACAGCAAAGCTACTAACCCCTACCAGCAACAACAGCAAAGTTGCAGCCTTGCCCGGCAAAAATATATGGACTCCCAATCTATTCATACTGCCCCTCATTATTATTGTTATGGCTATTTTTCGGCCCAGAGTATATAGCTTTCTATAATGCTGGAGGCACTGAGTTACAATTTTTTTCGCTAAAATCAGTCACCTAATTGCCCAACTTGATCCATTTATAATTCACTCAGGATTAAAAACTGTCTAATGAGCAGTCTTTTTCCCCCTAAATGGCGGCCAAGAGATTTGCACTTGTGATTAAAAAGGTCTAAGTTATGGGCTCCAGAGATTCTCTAAAGCGAGATACTGGAGCAGCTGTACCAGGAGTGTCGCTTGTTGATCTTCCGAATAACTCGCTGACACAATAATAAAAAAGCTTTATATGTAGGGGTTATACATGACTAATAACTTAGCGTCCGGCGATTACGTCGGCATGTCCTTTTGGTTAATCTCCATGGCACTTGTTGCTGCAACTGCTTTCTTCTTCCTTGAGCGCGATCGCGTTGCAGGCAAGTGGAAGACATCGTTGACAGTGTCAGGCCTGGTTACACTTATAGCAGCAGTTCACTACTTCTATATGCGTGACGTTTGGGTTGCAACCGGGACATCTCCAACTGAATTCCGCTATATCGATTGGCTCTTAACCGTGCCGCTGTTGATGGTTGAATTCTATCTGATTATGTCTGCAGTAGGTAAAGTTCCAGGCCGCGTATTCTGGAATCTATTGGGCGGTACCACCTTAATGCTGATCTTCGGCTATATGGGTGAGGTCGGCTCTATGGGTGTGATGCCAGCATTCTTGCTGTCAATGGCCGCTTGGCTGTATGTAATTTGGTACATCATGAAAGGTGAAGCAAGTCAGGTTAATGCTAGCTTAGCCAATCCTAATGTTCAAAAAGCATACAAGACCATGACTTTCCTTGTGACTGTGGGTTGGGCTATCTATCCTCTCGGGTACTTTATGGGTTACCTGATGGGCGGTCCAGTAGACGCAGGCACTATGAACCTGATTTACAACCTGGCTGATTTCTGGAACAAGATCGGCTTTGGTATCGTAATCTGGTCAGCTGCAGTAGCCGATTCGGAATAAGCTACGCTGCTAAAAAGACTGAAAGAGCCAGCGGTGCTGGCTCTTTCAATCCAAAAACATAAAAATAATAAAGTAACTACCCAAAGTTACGTTTAAAAAAGGGTACTGCTAATGTCCCCATCAAGACCCAATCAAATGCAAGCATTTAC
>DDCQ01000023.1 GCA_002334915.1 Porticoccaceae bacterium UBA2002 | reverse complement strand
AGTCACCCGAGAAACCTCGGTAATTTCATTGATAATACGGTTGGATACCTTCTCTAACAGCTCATAGGGAAGGTGCGCCCAACGTGCAGTCATAAAGTCGATAGTCTCTACAGCACGCAGTGCAATAACCCATTCATAGCGGCGCGCATCGCCCACTACACCCACAGATTTAATCGGTAGGAATACAGCAAAGGCCTGACTGGTTTTATGGTACCAGCCAGAATTGTGCAGCTCTTCGATAAAGATGGCGTCGGCTTCACGAAGAATATCAGCATATTCTTTTTTCACTTCCCCAAGGATTCGCACACCCAGACCAGGACCGGGGAACGGATGGCGGTAGACCATATCGTAGGGCAGACCCAGCTCTACACCGATTTTGCGCACTTCGTCTTTAAACAGTTCCCGCAGTGGCTCAACCAGATCCAGGGCCATATCATCGGGCAGGCCGCCTACATTGTGATGGGACTTAATGACATGGGCCTTGCCGGTTTTAGAGGCAGCAGACTCAATTACATCCGGGTAGATCGTGCCCTGCGCAAGGAATTTTACATTGTCGATTTTATGGGACTCTTCATCGAAGACTTCGATAAAGGTATTGCCTATCACTTTGCGCTTGGCTTCCGGGTCACTAACACCCACCAGGCCGCCGAGAAATTTATCCTGGGCATTGGCGCGAATAACTTTAACACCCATATTTTTGGCGAACATCTCCATTACCATATCGCCTTCATTTTTGCGCAGCAGGCCATTGTCCACAAACACACAGGTCAGCTGGTCGCCAATAGCTTTGTGCAACAGTGCTGCAACCACGGAGGAATCAACACCCCCGGAGAGGCCCAACAGCACATGGCTATCGCCAACCTGCTCCTGAACACGGGCAATCTGATCTTCGATAATAGCGGCTGCATTCCACAGGGCATCACAGCCACAGATTTGCAGGGCGAAATGTTCAAACATACGCTGCCCCTGAAGGGTGTGAGTCACCTCAGGGTGGAACTGAATGCCGTAGAATTTTTTGTCTTCATTGACCATGCCGGCAATTGGGCAGGATGGGGTTGAGGCCATCAGGCTAAAGCCCTCGGGCATGGCCACTACCTTGTCACCATGGCTCATCCACACATCCAGCAGTGACTCACCATTGTGCCCTACATGGTCTTTAATATCCTGCAGCAGAGCGGATTCGCTCTCTACCTGCACCTGGGCGTATCCAAACTCGCGCACATCTGAGGTATCAACCTTGCCTCCCAACTGGCTAGCCATGGTCTGCATGCCGTAGCAAATACCCAACACCGGCAGGCCCATGGTGAATACGCAGTCTGGCGCGCTGGGTGCATCTGCCCCACCGGTAACCGACTCCGGACCACCGGAGAGAATAATGCCCATAGGATCAAACTCGCGAATTTCTTCTTCAGTTATATCCCAGGCACGAATTTCAGAGAAGACGCCAATCTCGCGCACACGGCGGGCGATTAACTGGGTGTACTGAGACCCGAAGTCGAGAATAAGAATTTTTTGCGAATGTAGATCTGACATTGATTAACCCTAAAAAAACAAAGGCTGCGATATTGTTTGAACGCAGCCTTTTTTAAAACACAGTGACAGCATCAATAGCTTATCGACCACCAGCCGGATAATTAGGCGCTTCCTTGGTAATCTGTACGTCGTGCACATGGCTCTCGCTGGTACCAGCTGAGGTCACTCGCACAAACTCAGGTCCGGTTCGCATTTCATCCATGGTGCTACAGCCTGTGTAACCCATAGCTGAACGCAGACCACCCATCATCTGGTGAATAATGGCAGAGACTGGGCCTTTGTAAGGTACTCGACCCTCAATACCCTCAGGCACCAGTTTCTCAGCACCTGCATTAATGTCCTGGAAGTAGCGATCGCTGGAGCCCTGGCTGCGGGACATAGCGGCCAGTGAACCCATACCGCGATAGGATTTGTAAGAGCGACCCTGATAGATCTCAATCTCACCCGGCGCCTCTTCAGTACCGGCCAACATGGAGCCCATCATTACCGCACTGGCACCGGCCACCACGGCCTTGGCCATATCGCCTGAGTAGCGAATACCACCATCGGCAATCACCGGAACGCCTGTGCCTTTGAGAGCGGCGACAGCCTCAGCAATCGCAGTAATCTGCGGTACACCAATACCGGTCACAATTCTTGTAGTACAAATAGAGCCTGGGCCAATACCTACTTTTACGCCATCGGCACCGGCATCCGCCAGCGCTTTTGCACCAGCACCGGTAGCAACATTGCCGCCAATCACCTGAACGTCAGGATACCTGTCTTTAATCCACTTGACCCGGTCCAGCACATTCTTGGAATGGCCATGAGCCGTATCCACCACCAGCACATCAACCCCGGCCTTGACCAGCGCTTCAACGCGCTCATCTGTACCCTCACCTACGCCAACGGAAGCGCCAACACGCAGTCGACCCTGATCGTCTTTACAGGCATTGGGATGTTGTTCGGCTTTATCAATATCGGTAACCGTAATCAGGCCTCTAAGCTCAAATGCATCATTGACCACCAATACTTTTTCAATTCTATGCTCGTGCAGCAAAGCGCGCACTGCATCTGGGTCTGCACCCTCTTTTACTGTGACCAGATCTTTTTTCGGTGTCATTACCGAGGTCACCAGTGCATCCATATCAGTGGCAAAACGCACATCACGACGGGTCACGATGCCAACAAGATTGCCATCTTCAAGAACAGGCAAGCCAGAGATATTGTTAGCCACGGTCAGGTCATGCAGATCTTGCAGAGTTGCCGTCGACTGGATGGTGTGCGGATCTTTGACCACACCAGACTCATATTTCTTGACCGCATGAACTTCTTTGGCCTGCTGCGCGATGGTCATGCTCTTGTGGATAATACCTACACCACCTTCGGCGGCAATAGCGATCGCCAGACGGGCTTCAGTGACCGTATCCATAGCCGCAGAAACCAGAGGAATATTCATGGTTATATCGCGGGTTAGCTGGGAGTTAGTAGATACATCTTTCGCCGTGACGTCAGAGTACCCTGGCACCAACAGTACATCGTCGAAGGTTAGAGCTTCATGGGAAATGCGTAACATAAGGAACGCTTACCTCGGTGAGGTTTTAAAAAGTAAGCGCTGCATTATAAATCAGCGCCCATAATAAGGTAAACAACTATTTACCGGCTTTTATACGGCAAAACAGTAACTTAAGCCTGCTCTCTGATGATGCTAGTTGGAGTATGGTATAGATACAGAGTGACGGCTAAGACAAAGCTAATCGCCTCGGCAACTGAAATAGCGGCGACAAAACGGTAATCCGATAACAGAATATAGAACAGAATCAGTAATCCCGCTGGCATAATCAAACTGCGGCAGCTGGCCACCAGAGCCGATTGAAATGGCAGATGCACCGCAGTGAGGTAACCGGATATCAACATGGTAAAGCCGGCAAAAATAAACACAGGCCAAATATAGGCGACAAACTCTAATGCCAGTGCCAGGGTTTCTCTATCTCGCTCCACATCGATAAACAGACCAATCAGTGACTCACTGCCCGCGACCAATAGACTGATAATAGCCGCACTGACCCCCACAATCATAATAGCCGCGGTACGCAAAAATGCCCTGATTCTCTGGGGGTTCCGTGCCCCAAAATTTTGCGAAATTATCACCTGGATAGAGTCTGAAATAGCAAAGTACGCCATAAATCCAATAAACAGCAGATAGTTGACCAATGTAATGGCTGCCACCCCCGTGACCCCAGCTCGCTGAATAAGCATCCAATTAAAAATAAAGGCAATCAGCGCACCGGATACCTCATTAATAAATTCAGAGATACCGTTGTAGGCCGCCTGAAAGACCTCACGCCAATTTTTTTGCCGCAAGCCAAAGGAAATTTTCCGTTGTGGGTGAACAAAGTAAAACAGCATCACCGCAAGGGAAATTACCTCTGAGAGGCCCGTTGCCAGCGCTGCGCCAGTGAGCCCCCAGCCATAGACGGCAATAAACAGATAATCCAGGGTTATATTCACCACGGCACCTATAGCAAGGGCCGTAGCTGCTAAATTGGGGAAGCCATCAAGGCGAATAAAAAAATAGATCTGGATTACAATAAACTGGAAAAACAGAAAAGGGAAAATAATCCGATAATATTCACTCATCACTGGAAAAAGCGTCTTATCGGCCCCCAGACTAGCAAAGATCTCTGCCTCAAACATAAGCCCCAAGCTAATCACTATCAGCCCATAAACAACCATAAACATCAGTGTTTTGCTAAAAATTGCTGATGCTGCAGGGGTATTTTTCTCACCCAGATACTTGCCGCCACGCACAGAGCCGCCAATCGATATCATCATGCTGACACCGAATAAAAGGGTTGTAATGGGAATAATCAGGTTGACTGCTGCAAGGGCAGTCACTCCCTCATAGTTGCCGATAAACATACCATCCACCAAGGAAGCGGATGTCATGGCAATCAGCCCCAGCAAAGAAGGCATCATATATCTTATAAAGGTTGGAACTATGGGGCCTTCAAGGGCATCATTATCCAGTGGAAGATCAGTATTCATTGCGATATTTTAGCCTAGTTTACTTATTTAAATGCTATTAACGGTACTGGTACTATGCAACAGCAACTCTGGATTAGAAACTTGATTAATAGGCAGCATTTAGCAAAATAATGCTTTAGCAAGCCTCACGGAATGTCGAATGGCATGTTTGATAATAAAGAGTATTATTAGACTTAAAATAATCTAGCTCTTAATAAACCCGCAATCCATCGAGGAGATTTCTTTTG
>DDCQ01000018.1:86969-90454 GCA_002334915.1 Porticoccaceae bacterium UBA2002 | reverse complement strand
TATCGCTGATCTGGTGCGCGGTGAGCAGCTGCTGCCAGAGACTAACCAGAGCTAATAGTATGCAGATGAAATTTACTAAAATGCAGGGCCTGGGCAATGACTTTGTGGTGATTGATGCCCTGACCCAAAATATCCGGGTATCTGCCGCTATGGTCAGAAGGCTAGCCAATCGCACCCTGGGTATTGGCTGCGATCAGGTATTGGTTATCGAGCCACCCTCTGACCCGGATATTGACTTTAACTACCGTATTTTTAATCAGAGTGGCGATGAAGTTGAGCAGTGCGGCAACGGCGCCCGCTGTCTGGCTCGCTATGTCTCCGATCGTCAGCTCACGGGTAAAAACCCTATTCGGGTTAAAACCATGAATCGCGTGATGGATCTGGAGCTGACTGAGAATAACCTGGTCAGGGTGGATATGGGCATTCCAGAGCTAGAGCCAGCAGAAATTCCCTTTATTGCAGAACAGCGAGCGCTGCTCTATCCGCTCGAAGTGGAGGGCACCCAATATGACATAGCCGCAGTCTCAATGGGCAACCCCCATGCGGTGCTGAGGGTAGAGGATACTGAAACTGCACCAGTAGCCAGCCTTGGAGCGCAACTGGAGGCCCACCAAAGATTTCCCAACCGGGTAAACGTGGGTTTTATGCAAATCGTAGACCGCAAGCATATTAAGCTGCGCGTCTTTGAGCGCGGCGTTGGTGAAACCCAGGCCTGTGGCTCTGGTGCCTGCGCCGCTGCAGTGGCGGCCCTGCAGCAGGAACTGGTAGACTCTCCAGTAACCGTGCATCTCAAGGGCGGTGATCTGACAATCGATTGGCGGGGTGAAGCCGAGCCTCTTTTAATGACTGGCGCTGCGGCCAGTGTTTTCCACGGACGAATACGAATATGAGTGAAGAACAACAGGTTGATTCTACAGAGGATATGGTGCGTGAGTTTCTGCGCGATAACCCGAGGTTTTTGGACGATAATCCGGATATTCTCGAGAGTCTAAGCCTGCCTCATAATAGCGGCAATGCGGTCTCCCTCGTAGAGCGTCAGGTGGGTGTTATGCGCGATCGCAACAAAGAGATGCGCAACCGTCTGGACAATATACTGGCTACAGCCCATGACAATGATCTGCTATTTGAAAAAACCAAACGTCTGGTCCTCAACTTGCTGGAGGCTAAAAACCTTCCGGCTATGGTCGAGACTATCTATGACAGTCTTGGCAAAGATTTTGAAATAGACTTCTATAGCCTGACCCTGTTGGGGGACGAGAAGTCACTGCCGCGCACCATGGCGCGCGTTGCCAGCGTCGAAAAAGCCAATGAGCAGGTAAGCACATTAATTGGCTCTAATCGCGCGGTCTGTGGGGTATTGCGGGAGGAGGAGATGACCTTCCTGTTTGGCGAGAAAGGCCTGCAAGTAGGCTCTGTAGCCGCCGTACCTCTACGTTACAACAATCTCTATGGGATTTTGGCCATAGGCAACGCGGACCCCAACTTCTACAAAAGTAGTATGGGCACATTGTTCCTAAGCTATATTGCCGAAGTGGTAAACCGCATATTGCCCAAACATCTGAGCTAAGGCCAGTTACCTGCTTAATCAGCAAGCCCCGTTAACTGCGGGGCTTTTTCTTGCCCTTGGTTTTTGTGGAGGCTGGCTTGCCGCCCGGGCCCTTTGCAGTGCTGGATTTGCGGCGTTTGGAGATAGATTTCTTCTTGGCCGTAGCGCCAGTTTTTTTCTTGCCGCGGTTTTTGCGCTTCTTTTCATGCTCCTCTGCCATGGCCGCCGCTTTTGGCGATACTCTAATCTTTTTCCTAGGATTTTCTCCCGCGCTTCGACCACTGGTCTCAGTTTTGCCGCTCTCCACTAGTTCAAAGTCAATTTTGCGCTCTTCCAGATTAACCCGCACCAGCCTGACCTGAAGCTTCTGCCCCAATCGGAAAATTCGGCCGGTACGCTCGCCTACCATGCGATGGTGAGAGGCCTCGTGATAATAGTAGTCTTTGGGCAATCCGGTGACATGTATCAGGCCCTCAACATAGAGATCATCAAGCATTACAAACAGACCAAAGCCCGTAACTGCGCTGACTACACCGGCATACTGCTCTCCCACCCTATCCATCAAATATTCGCACTTAAGCCAGTTAATCACATCTCTGGTGGCCTCATCGGCGCGCCGCTCAGTCACAGATAGGTGCTCGCCGGTCTCAGCCAAACGCCCGAGGTCGTAGGGGTAGATGCTCTGCTGCTCGAGCACAGCGGCACCGGGCACACGCTGAACCGCAGAGATTTTTCTCTTGCTGCGAATCAGGCTACGAATAGCTCTGTGCACCAGCAGGTCAGCGTAGCGGCGAATAGGTGAAGTAAAGTGAGTATAGGCGTCAAAGGCCAATCCAAAATGACCAAAATTCTCAGGCTGGTACATGGCCTGGCTCATTGAGCGCAACATGACCGACTGGATAACCGCCGCGTCATCCCGCCCTTTTACCGATCTGAGTACCCGCTGATAGTCTTCCGGCTGAGGGTCATCGCCGCCACCCAGGCCAATGCCAAGCTCACCGAGAAAATCCCGCACCGAAGCCAGGCGCTCATCGCTGGGACCCTCGTGAACCCGGTAGAGCGCTGGAATCTTAACCTTATCCAAAAACTGTGCCGAGCATACATTGGCGCACAGCATGCACTCCTCGATGAGACGGTGTGCCTCTGTGCGATCCACGGGAATAATCTGGCTTATCTTGCGTTGGCTATCAAAGAGAATTCTGGTTTCCTGACTGTCAAAATCGATGGCACCGCGTTTCGCGCGCCGGCGATGAAGCACCTTATACAGATCGTGAAGGGCATCAACCTGAGGCAGGATAGCCGCAAACTGTTTGCGTATTCCAGAGCTACTCTCCTGCTCTTTATCGGCGAGAATATGAGCTACCTGGGTGTAGGTCATACGCGCATGAGAGTGCATCACCGCCTCATAAAACTGGTAGCGGCCAATCTCACCCTCAGCGCTTATCTGCATCTCGCAGACCATGCACAGCCGATCCTCCGCCGGATTTAGCGAGCACAGCCCATTGGATAGCTTCTCGGGAAGCATGGGTACCACATGATTGGGGAAGTACACCGAATTTCCCCGTTCAAACGCCTCTCTATCCAGGGCAGAGCCCACTGTCACATAATGAGACACATCGGCGATGGCAACAATTAATGTCCAGCCACCACGAGCCTTGGATTGACAGTAGACGGCATCATCAAAGTCCCGCGCATCTTCGCCATCGATGGTGATCAGAGGCGTATTTCTTAAATCCACGCGCAGCTCTTTGTCCTGCACCTCATCTGGAATAGCCGCTGTCTCTGCAAGTACCTCATCATTCCACAGATAGGGAATGCCGTAGTTGCGGATCGACATATCAATTTCCAGACCCGGATCCAGATGTTCACCCAATACTTCGCCAATATGGCCAACTGGCAAGCTATTTCTGGACGGTGGCTCAACTATATTGACCACCAC
>DDCQ01000018.1:64711-86925 GCA_002334915.1 Porticoccaceae bacterium UBA2002 | reverse complement strand
GGGCGCCCACGACGGTCCCAACCAGCAATTCTTACCAGCACTATGTCGCCATCAAAGACCCGGCGCATCTGCGCACTGGACAGATAAATATCCTGGCCATCACCCTGTACCGGCGAGACAAAGCCATAGCCCTCAGGATGGCCAATCACTCTGCCTTTCACCAGATTGAGTTTATCCAGGGTTCCATAACCTCCACGTCGATTGCGAGCCACCTGACCGTCTCGCTCCATGGCTCGCAAGCGGCGACGCATAGCCTCTACCTGCTCATCCTCAGTAAGATTTAAGGCAGCACAGATTTCTTCGTGAGTGAGTGGGCCTACACTTTTGCGGAGGTAATCTAGTACAAATTCGCGACTGGGAATAGGTCGGTCGTATTTAGCCGCCTCCCTGGTCGCATATGGATCTGCTTGTTTGGTTTTTTTAGGCATGGGGTCTCTGACTGATACTTTGCGACAGTCTATGGCTTAACGCTCTGGGAGTAAAAGTAATTATCAGTAAGATGAACAATTGAGGGATGGATTACAGCGTCCATGATGTCATTTTTTATTCGTCCAAATAAAAAACCCCTGAGTCTTTCAACCCAGAGGCCTAAATAGCTAGAAATAAGGGAAACCTGTATCCAACATGCTCTGCTTTAAAGATTGACCCGCGCCCTCCATGGCGCACGACTTCCAAGTCGTCTATACCGCACAACTGGTAGCAAACGAAATTTAACAACTGAGCGAGCGCCTATCCTTAGAGTTAACTCCCTGTCAACTTTGCTCAAAAACGTCCTGTTTTCAGTGTTATCCTTCTTACAGCAGTGTAGGTCTGTGTATGTTTACCAGTAAAGTCCCTGTCAAAGCTTCATGCCAAGGAGTCAATGCTAGGGTGTAAGTTAAAGGTTTAATGCAACAAAAGAAATTACACTGACGGATTAATACAAAAGTACTAGTCAGCTGCCGGGCAACTACTGCGATTTTGACACGAGGAAATCTTCAATATGCCTGCGTATCTCCTCAACTTTGCTGAGGTTTTCAGCGACATCTAAGGTCCCGTAGGTGGCCCTGAACTCGAGCACCAGCTCACGTAGTTGAGACATGCCATAGAGCCCGCAGAGGCCCATCAGGTCGTGAATTATTTGCCGCAGGCTGCTTTTCCCGCCAGCGCTTAGCTGATTTTCCAGCTTATCCAAATTCTCGAATAGGGCCGTTTTCAACTCGTCTACAGGTATAACTGATGCCAGCAGCCCACCTTCGAAGCTCTCGGACACCATTCGCTGATCACTCAGACAGCTGAGCATAGCGTTGACCAGTTTAACTTCATCTAGTGGCTTGGCCTGCACACTAATAGCACCTGCCGAAAGCATCCTCTGGTGCTCGGCCTGAGTGATATCTGCGGTTAGGCCAATAATAGGCGGGCTATCGCCAGATTGCTGCATAATACTCTCACAGGCAGCGACTCCGTCTACCACTGGCATATGCAAATCCATAAAAATAATATCTGCATGTACCTCATTGGCCAACTCTACTGCTTCCAATCCATTGTTGGCCACCATGCAGGTGGCCCCATAGCCCTCAAGCAGTTTAACTATTAGCTTTTGATTAAATGGATTGTCCTCGGCGACCAGCACAATTAATCCTTTGAGCAATTGTTCCGGGGGCGCTACAGCATCAGCCGCTGGAGCCTCTGCCTTTGCAACGGAAAGCTGGCAGCTGAAGCTAATACTGGAGCCTTTGCCAACAGTGCTTTCTATGCTGACATCACCCCCCATTGCCTGAGCCAAACGCTGACATATTGCCAGGCCCAGACCGGTGCCACCAAAACGGCGATTAATAGAGGTATCTTCCTGGGAAAAGGGATCAAAAAGGCTGGGGATTTTTTCCGCAGCTATACCTTTGCCCGAATCATTTACGCAACATTCTAGGGTAACAATATCATCCTCAATTGACTGACAGCGGAGCTTGACGGCAACGAAACCCTCGTCGGTAAACTTAATGGCATTGTTAATCAGGTTGGCTAATATCTGGGTCAATCGCACCGGATCTCCGCACAGCTGCGAGGGTACATCATCGCCTAGATCCAGACTGAACTCGAGACCCTTTTCATCGGCACGCTGCTGATGGATTGCCATGGTATCGCGCAGCCACTGGTTGATATCGAAGTTGATCTCCTCGAGGGTAAAACCACCCAAATGAGCTTTGGAGAACTCCAAAATATCATCAATCATAGTCAGCAACATGGTCGACGAACGCTCAATAACCCTGAGGTGCTCGTCGCGCTTGCGATCGTCCAGCTCTGTTGACATTAATTTTGAAAACCCGATCACGGCAGTCAATGGCGTCCTCAACTCGTGGCTCATGCGAGCGAGAAACTGATCCTGGGCTTCCATCGCATCCTCGAGATCAATAAGAGTAATCTGCAACTGCGCTGTCGCACGGGCAATTTCACTCTGCATGCGCACATTGCCCTGCTTAACACTGGTCGCCAGCTGGTTAATGCCAAAAGACAGTTTGCGTAACTCGAGAGGCCCCTCCTCACTGGCGAGAGATTCCAGACCACCGGCCTCCATGACTTCTACAACCTGAGTAAGGCCCTCTAAAGGCCGTGAAATACTGCGGCCGATCCTCATAGATATCCAGGCCGCAACCAGAAGCCCAAGAGTAATAACTATAAGTGCACCAAATATTGCACGGCGCTGTTTGTGCAACAAGATTTTATTGGTAAGAGAGACCACTACCCAGCCAAGCTGCTCTGACACCGGCTCTCCCACTTCATCATAATCCTCCATTGAGCGATGCTGCAGGGTGATTTGCGAATAAAAATACCAGTGGTCATCTATAAAAAAAGGTTTCCCCGAATCAAAGTCCCAGGGCATTTGCTCAGCGGAAATATCAATACTGCCAATTCTGACTGTTTGACCGTCAGCCGAATTGTAAAAAAGCATTCCAGACACAGAGGGAATATCCAGAATTGAATCACCCAATGTTCTGAGCATTTCCTGATTACCTGAATACAGCGCAAACTCAGCGCTGGAAGCCATCTGGTTGGTCGCCACTCGCCCGGTGTCATGCATATTGGCCAACAGCTCCTTACTCTGGGTGGAAATCATGTACCAACCCAACACCAGACTGAGCATAGCCAATGGAATCAAGCCCGTAATCAACAGCCGCGCATGAATACTATTGAGCTTATTCTGAAATCTCATCTTAGTCTTTCAACCGATCGAGATAGAACTGCTGGTCCTTCAGGCGAATATCCAGGTGCTCTGCCACATTGGTATTGAACTCCACAGAAAAATAGGCCGGCATATGCGCCAGACCTGAGCCATCTTCCGACCCTGCCTGCTTGGCTACAAGTTCCGATACCTGCTGTGCCACATTCTCCGGCGAAGTATAAACAGCTGCTAGAGCACCTGCATTAAGATAGGCTTGAGAATAGGCCACTACGGGCACCTTGTATCTATAACTTAGCTGCAGTATCCACTTAGCTGTGGCGACATTAATCAGCCGGCTATCTGGCACTGGAATAAACACATCACTACGTTTAATAATGGGCTCTAGTGCTTTAATAGGATTATCCTCAGCATTAACATCCACCAGAATGGGGGTCATGCCAGCATTGCTAACATGGCTGCCAAACTCCTCGAGTTTAGATAGAGAAGCCGGCCCTAGCATCAAACCTACATTTTCTACTGAGGGAATAAGCAGCTTGGATAATTCAATACTGCGCTTTACCGGCTGATCCAGGCAGATTACTGACACACCAGAGGCCAGCGCTTGCTCACTGGAACCATAGTATTGCTGAGCTATGGCCGAGAAGGCACTATCTGTAATCAAAGCTGCTATAACCGGCTGCGAGGGGTTTTTACTAACTACAGCTTCTGTTGCACCAGCACCCACAGTCACAATAATATCGGCAGTCTCTATAGCCTGATCAATTTTCCTGTCAGCTCCTTGCAGCATGTCGTCAAAGGAATAGACACTAGACTGTCCCAATAATTTTTCTTCAGCACCAGTAACCACCTGCTGATAAGCTGGGGACGCTTTACTGATAACAAATGCTATTTTTCTAGGTGTTTCAGAGCTGGCTGCCAACAGCGGATTAGTAAATATAATACACAGCAGAACCCAGGCACCTAGATACCTAGTTGAGATAAAGCGGAATGGCCATTTATAAAAAATATTCATTGCTTTTGGGTATATCTCATAACATCAAATAGTCGAATAGATACTTAAAGTAAGCCAATTTTTAAACTCAGCACATAACGAGTGGAAAACTGGTTATAGAAATAATTTTCACGATAATCACTGCCAAGATTTTGAATGGTTAGCGCGACTTCAGCATCCTTGCCAGCTAACTGCCAGCTCTTAGCGGCCTTTACATCAAGACGAGTAAAGCCCTCATCATCGTTTCCTGAAAAATGTCTGATCTTTGACTGGTGACTCAGCATGGCACTCAGGCTTAACTCTCGATTGGTTACATAGTTAACCAATAGGGAACCTAGATGTTTTGGGTTGACTCCGCTTAAATCACGAATTTCCTCTACTGGTGTAGATCGATAAAAAGCACTGTGAGTTAGATCAACAAAACTATAGTTAGCATGAATCAAGAACTGAGAGCTAGGCCGATACTGAGCCTGCCATTCCAGACCTCGAGCCGTTACAGAATCTGTGTTATCACGAATATTGAGCTGCCCATCAAAATCGGGGTACTGTTCTCGGCGCTCTGCAATAACATCTGACATTTTTTCTGAGAACAGGCGCATATCCAAATGAAGCTGATCATTGAACAGAGAACCTGTATAGCCCAGTTCTGAGCTAATCAGTTTTTCCGCATGAATATCTGAGTCAGAGACAACAACGCCATCCAGAATCAGATTTTCATCATAGCGAACAAAAGTAGACTGATTACTCTCGAGAAGTGTGGGAGCGCGATGACCATGATTGAATCCCAGTCTCAGAGTATGGTTGTTGGCTAGCTGGTAATTGACCGCCATTCGATAAGAACCAACCGGCAACCCACCATCCTTTGATTCGGACAAAAAACCAGTATTGGCGATTAATTTATCACTCATCTGCCATTCAAAATGAGCAAAGACTCGAGAGGAGTTCTCAGCTGATGAATCAGACATATCAAATAGCATATTACTTTTTACTTTATCACGCCTTAACGCAGCGCCATAGGCAGCACGAACATTGTGCCTATGATCAAAGGTGGCTCTAAACTCAGAATCCCAGCGCTCCGAAATAGCCTTGTGGGATGGTTCAATAATTAGCTTATCCGGCAGCTGCGCCAGCGACTCCTTGGGGGGGCCTTCTGGGAAGAAATTGAGTGCCTGGTAAAATGTGAGGGCATCTTTTTGATCAGAAATATCAAATTTATTGTGATAGGAGGTAAATTCAAAAGTACTTCCGTCACTGTTAATTCTCGACCAGTTCAGATGCTGATACTGATAATCAATTTGCCTGAGAATGTAGTTTATGTCGCCTATCCCCACCTCACTATCATTAAAACCGAATTGCAACTCAATACTGTCTTTGGCGCTAGGGGTCCAGAGTCCCCTAAAACCAAAGGTGGTGGTATCCGCGCCGTCATCCAGAGCGATTTGCGTAAACTGACCAGCATAGTTGCCAGCAAAATCCTCAAAACCATCATTACTGCTATGACGCAGCACTGTGCGGTGCTGTACAGCCCCCAGCTGTCCTGAGTAACTGATCGCATTATTACGAATATTGTCATTGCCAATCTGACTGTGAATTTTCCAGCCCGCTTCCTGCAGCGGTGACCGCGTCACTATATTAATAGAGGCTAAAAATGCATTGCTGCCATCTGCCGGGGCATTGCCCCCTCGCACTACTTCAATATAGTCAATATCATCCAACTCAATGCCCAGAGTCGTCCATTCCACTGAAGAGAAAATGGACTCGTAAACTGAGCGGCCATCTATTTTAACTTCCAGACGGCGAGGATTATCATCACCCAGCGCGTGGTAGGTTACCCCAGGGAAATTGGCGTTGACATAGTAGGCGCGAAATCCTGGAACCAGCCGAAACAGATCCAGCACATCCACAGCGGCTGAGGCCTGAATAGTTCGACGATCAATAATGGTTACTGCCGCAGGGGTTTTATCCAGCGTCTGATTCATATGAGTCACACTGGACACCAGATGCATATCAGCCAGAAGATCATCCTCGGTAACCACATCAGCTGACACAGCTGTGAGCATGAAATAACTAAGGCAAAATGCTAACCTCTTGCTTCCCACTCGTTTATAAGTCACTCGCGACCCCTTGATATATTTATGGATATTTATGTGTATCTGATGGATCGGCAAGGCCAAGTTTCTGGCCCAGTATTCCTGCCTGTGTTCTATTACTAAGCCCCAGGGCTCTGAGCATGGCACTAACATGCACCTTGACAGTGTTTTCTGACAGATTAAGCTCCCGGGCAATCTGCTTGTTTGAGCGGCCCTGGGTAATCCTCAGCAAAATGTCCATTTGACGGTCGGTGACCAGTCCTGAGATTATGTCTACATCAGCCCCCGAATCCACCTCATCAATGACACGGGCTACTTCCGGCATAGATTCAATGAGTGATTCAGGCACATAGCGCTCACCCGATAGGGCCTTAGCTATAGCTTCAAAAAGTGCATCTTTGGGCGCCGATTTAGTAACAAAACCAGTGGCACCAAAATCGAGACATTTGCGGATATGGGCAGGGTTTTCAGAGGCCGATAATACGATCAAAGGGAGTTTTGGGTAGCTTTCACAGAGCATTTCAATAAAGTTAAATCCACCGGCACCCCCGGGCATAAATAAATCCACTATCGCCAGATCTATATTTTCTTTTGCCAGTATCTTTAGAGCCGTGTCACCATGATCGGTGGTGGTGACCTGGATATCATCAATCTCTTCACTCAAAGTTGCCTTGAGACCAACACAGACGAAAGCATGATCATCAACAATAAGAACGTGCATAATTTCATTCCTTGAGTTCACTTCCGTTGTGCGGTTCGACCCATCCATCCAGGCCTGATTCAGCGTAAGTGTGCGCTTTTAAAAGTAAGCAAACAATAGGTTATCGGTTAGCAAATGCGGTTAAGCATATCAAAAAAGAGGAGGGTCTGGTCGAAGTATTTGGCGGGTGCTTTAACTGTTTAAAGCACCCTCCGGGTCGGACTGCCAGGCTATTATTGAGAGGGAATTGAAATGAGATCTAAAGGCTGGTGAGTTCAAACTCAATGGCCTCCCTTAGAGGGTCTTGATCAGACAGATTGCTCTGGGCCAAAATTAGTGCCTGCCTCGCCTCATCAAGCCGTCCCAAGCGCTTAAAACCAATAGCTCGGTGATAGTGAATAACCGCTACATTAGGAGCAATTTTGGTAGCCTTGGCAAAAAGTGGCTCAGCCACTTGCGGGAGTCCAGATTTTACCAGTGCCCAGGCATAGGTATCTATAAAGAACGGCTGGTCAGAGTCGGCGAAACGCTCAGTCAGGGCAACTGCTCGATTGATATTCTCCTTAGACTCAAATTGATCAGTCAGCAGACTGGCCAGATTGTTAATCACCGCATGATGATCAGGGTTTTCCGCCAAAACAGACTCGTAGAGGGCTTTGGCATCTGCAAAGGCCCGAACTCTTTCGTACAGAGAGGCCAACAGCATTTTTAATAGATTACTGTTGGGCAGTGCAGCCAGACCCCGCTTATAATTGTCTATGGCAGCCTCTGTATTGCCCATGGATATGTGATTGACCGCCAGTGCACTGTAGCCGCCCACCCATTTATCTTGGCGTTGCAGGCCCTGCTCTATGGTGGCAATGGCGGCTGTATAGTCTTTTAGTTGCCGCTGGACTGTCGCCATAATAGAAAATGCTGATAAATTATCGAGATGATCGTCACTAAAGGCTTGCAGGTAATCCAGCAGAGCATCCTGCTGATCCAGACGACCATAGGAATGAGCCAGATTCTCGAGGGCGCGAGTCAAATCCGGGTTTAACGCCAATGCCTGCTTATAACTTGCAATCGCCTGCTTGTATTTGCCTTGAGACTGCAGTGCTCGGCCAGAGAGATAGTGCCCAAACGCGGGGTTTTCGCCACTGGCCTGAATTTTCGAGATTATCTTCTGCCCGCCATCTATATCCTGATTAGAGAGTTTTATTTGCGCCTGAATTGAGCGCAGAATCTCATTGTCAGGCGAATGGACAAGGGCATTTTCAATAACCTGCTCCGAGCGGTCTGAATCCTGCTTTTCCAATAAACTTTTTATTACTGGAACGGCAGCCTGAATATTACCAGGATTTATGTCCAGCACCTGGCGAAAGGTATCGTCGGCCAACTGTTGAGAACCTGAGGTCACATAGGCATTAGCCAGCATCACCAAAGCTCTCTCAGACCTTGGATTATTGCGTAAGATCACCCGCAAATCAGTAACCGCAGCATCACCATCTTCATCCACTCCACCCAGATCATTTGGCTTATCCGCTTCCCATATGCTGAGAAGATCAACTGTATCTGCCAGCGCTGGTATGGCAGCCAATGGCCAGAGAACAATAACTGCTGCCAAAAATAATTTTTTCATAACCAATCCCTCGATCCAGTCCTAGCTTCCTTACCTCGGCATTGCCTCAGCTGCTTGAAATAAGCCAATAACAGTTCTTCTGTGACCCAGTTCACATTTCTGCTCTAAGCAATATTAACAATAGACCATGGGGGTTGGCTGTCAAGGTATGGAATTATTGCCTGGCAATAAAAAAGGCGACCCTGTGGGTCGCCTTTTCGCTGGTTGGTAAGCTAAACGCTTAGCCCAACTTTTCCTTGATTCGTGCAGATCGACCTGAACGCTCGCGCAGGTAGTACAGCTTGGCACGACGGACCGCACCGCGACGCTTAACTTCAATGCTGTCAACCAGTGGGCTGTAAGTCTGGAAAGTACGCTCTACGCCGATACCGTTAGAAATTTTGCGCACGGTAAACGCAGAGTTTAGCTGGCGGTTTTTCTTGGCCAGAACCACACCTTCAAAGGCCTGAAGACGCTCGCGGGTGCCTTCCTTTACCTTTACCTGAACAACCAGGGTGTCACCTGGGCTGAAATCAGGAATTTCTTTAGTCATCTGCTCTTTTTCCAGGGCAGCGATAATATTGGTCTTGCTAGTCATTTTCTTGCTCCTCAATTTTCATTGGTTGGTGGCTGAGCCACCTGATTTAGAGCTCTATACAGAGAGGATGAACACTATCCTTTGTCATCATCTGCCAGCGCAGCACTCGCTTCCTTGAGTAAGGCCTGTTGCTCAGTATTGAGCTTGAGGCTGTCCAATAAATCTGGTCTTCTTTGCTGGGTTCGCAGCAGTGACTGCTGCAAACGCCAACGTCTAATCTTTTCGTGGTTGCCAGAGAGCAGCACTTCTGGAACCCCCTGGCCTTCGTATTGCTCTGGCCTGGTGTAGTGCGGGCAGTCCAGCAGACCCTCCGCAAAGGAGTCCTGTTCGGCGGAATCCTTGTGCCCCAGCGCCCCGGGGAGTTGACGTATCAGTGCATCTATAAGCACCATCGCCGGTATTTCGCCGCCGCTGAGCACATAGTCTCCGATAGACCACTCCTCATCGACTTCCATCTGTATCAACCGCTCGTCGATACCTTCGTAGCGACCCGCCACCAGTATCAGTGACTGCTGCTCGGCAAAACCATTGACTGCACTCTGGTTAAGCACAGTGCCCTGGGGGGACAGATACACTACAGGCGCCTGGTTATCTGTCCATTCTCTGGCGGCTGATATGGCTCTGCGCAAGGGCTCTATCAGCATTACCATGCCTGGCCCGCCCCCGTAGGGCCGGTCGTCAACCGTCTCATGACGATCTTCGGTAAAATCTCTCGGGTTGTAGCTGGCTATCTCCAGCAACCCCTGTTTAACTGCGCGACCGCTGATACCGTAGTCGGTCACTGCTGCAAACATCTCTGGGAACAGGGTAATCAATGCAATTTTCATTCATCTCACCTCTGCGCCCGAACCTACTTAATGGGAACCCCTAGAACCCCGGGTCCCAAATTACGCCGATGGTTCCGTTCTCGACGTCGATACTGGTGACAAACTGCTCTGCGTAAGGGATTAACCGCTCTTCACGATCGACGCTCTGGGCGTCTCCCTCAACCACCAGCACATCGTTGGCACCGGTTTCCAGCAGAGACTTCACCACACCCAGGCGAATCTCCTGTCCCTCAAAAGAGCTTGTAACCACAAGTCCCTCAAGCTGATGCCAGTAAAACTCCTCTTTACTGAGATCGGGTAACAGCGCTTTATCTACCCGGATATCTTGCTGACACCAGGCGCGAGCGATATCTCGATCGTCCACACCTTTTATATGCACTACCAGTCCATCACCATGGCGCTTCCAGTCGTCCACCAGGACCTGCTGTCGACCCTCTGGCGTATCAATCCACCAGGGTTGGTAGTTAAATACTGCTTCTAACTGCTCTGTATAAGAATGGACCTTGACCCATCCCCGCACACCAAATACCGCTGTAATCCGCCCAACAATCAGTGTTTCCAAAGGAGACTCCCGGGCTGCAGAACCAGTTAAGCTGCTACTTTCGCAGCCTCTTTAACCAGTGCAGAAACACGCTCGCTGATCTGCGCACCCTGGCCCTGCCAGTAGGCAACACGCTCAAGGTCTACACGCAAACGCTCTTCTCCGCCGCGGGCAATTGGGTTAAAGAAACCAATACGCTCAATGTAACGAGCATCGCGAGCTTTGCGCGAATCAGAAACTGTGAGGTGGTAAAACGGGCGTTTTTTAGAGCCGCCACGAGCCAATCTAATTGTTACCATTTACTAAAATCCTGTGTTCAAGCGGCATAATCACCGACTTGATGCTTTACATGCTACTGTCATTTTAGGCCCCGTCTGCGCTGTTACCCGAATCTGTTTTACCAGTTCCACACAACCACAGCAGGAGCCCCACGAAAGGCGCGGTATATTACGTCAAAAGAACGTGAAAGGAAACTACTTTTAGCGCTAATTAAAGGGCTTTTAAAAGCTCTGCAAAATAGCCTGCAAGCCCCGTAACTCTGAGGTTAGAACTTTGGAAACCCGCCTGGCGGCAAACCGCCACCCGGAGGCGCCATGCCGCCCATGCCACGCATCATATTCTGCATGCCNNTTCATCATCTTGCCCATTTGCTTGTGCTGTTTGAGCAGGCGGTTCAGATCTTGAATACTGGTGCCTGAGCCGTTGGTAATGCGCCTTTTGCGCGAACCATTGAGAATATCCGGGTTGGCCCGCTCTTTGGGGGTCATGGAGTCGATAATGCACTCCATGCGACCAAATTGGCTGGTCACATCATTCTGCTGTGCCATTTGCGCCATATTGCCCATGCCTGGTAGCTTGTCCATAAGGCCGGCCATACCACCCATATTTTTCATCTGTTGAAGCTGCTCACGAAGGTCTTCGAGATCAAAACCCTTACCTTTGATGACCTTTTTGGCCAGTTTCTCGGCTTTGACCCTGTCTACTTTGCGCTCAACCTCTTCAATAAGGCTGAGAACATCGCCCATTCCGAGGATGCGCGAGGCAATACGCTCAGGATGGAAGGGCTCCAGGGCGTCAACTTTCTCCCCCACACCCAGGAATTTAATTGGTTTACCGGTGATATGACGCACAGACAGTGCAGCACCACCCCGGGCATCACCATCCACCTTGGTGAGGATTACACCAGTCAGTGGCAGGGCCTCATTGAAGGCCTTGGCCGTATTAACGGCGTCCTGACCTATCATGGCATCTATAACAAACAGTGTTTCGATGGGCTTGGCCGCGGCGTGCACCTCTTTGATCTCGCCCATCATCTGTTCATCAATAGCCAGTCGACCTGCGGTATCCACAATCAGCACATCGGCAAATTTGGTCTTGGCGGCGGCGATAGCACTGTTAACAATGTCTACGGGCTTTTGGTTGGCCTCACTGGGGAAGAACTCAGCGCCGACCTCTGACGCCAGTGTTTTTAACTGCTGGATAGCGGCGGGACGGTAGACATCGGCAGATACCACCATCACTTTCTTTTTCTCTCTCTCCTGCAGGTAGCGTGACAGCTTGGCTACGGAGGTGGTTTTACCGGCACCCTGCAGGCCGGCCATCAGAATAATTGCCGGGGGCTGAGCCGCCAGATTAAGGGACTCATTCTTCTCCCCCATCACCGCCTCTAACTCCGCCTGCACAATTTTAAGAAATTGCTGGCCCGGATTCAGGCTGCTACTAACTTCGCTGCCAACAGCGCGCTGTTTGACCTGCTCGACAAAGTCTTTTACAACTGGCAGCGCCACATCTGCTTCTAGAAGCGCCATACGCACTTCGCGCAGGGTTTCCTGGATATTTTTCTCACTGAGACTGGCTTTCCCTGAAATCTTTTTAAGGCTTTGGGAGAGGCGATCACTCAAACTTTCAAACATGGCCATGCAATTTGCTTCCAACTAACGAATTAAGGGCGGCATTATAGCAATAATTTTGCCCTGCTCTTCACCCTGTGTTCTGAATATGCCACACTCCGTCGATCCATTTTAAGAATTAATATGATGACAGGTTCAATACTGGGGTTCGTCGCCATTGCCATTTATCTGGCAGGATGGGTATTCCATCAGCGACAACTGCGCCTCGACAGCCAAACCAAGCCAGCGGCTCTGCAGATAGTTGCCGGCGGCGCCATAGTGCTGCATGGATTTGCCATTGGCGACCTGATGTTTGTCGACGGTGGTTTGGACCTAAGTCTGCTTAAAATTATTGCTCTGCTGGCTCTGGTGATCAATATTTTGGTGTGGATTAGCGGCCTTAAAAAGCCCCTGCAAAACCTGAATTTACTCTTATTCCCCATCTCAGCTCTGAGCCTGCTAGTCGCTCTGCTGAGCACCAGTACCAAGCCTGCCCTAATAATGTCTGTGGAGATACAGGCCCATGTGCTGATTTCAATCCTGGCCTACAGCCTGTTAGCTATAGCTGCGCTGCAGGCACTGCTGGCGGGCTATCAGGACTGGCAGCTCAAACATAAGCACCAAAATCTGTTGATGCGCACTTTCCCACCCGTTCAGACTATGGAGACTCTGCTGTTCGAGCTTATCTGGGCCGGTGAAATACTGTTGACATTATCTCTGCTCAGCGGCTTTTTATTCTATGATGACCTGTTTGCCCAAAAACTAGTGCACAAAGTGGTATTCAGCCTGGTAGCCTGGGCGGTCTATGCCATATTACTCTGGGGCCGCCACTACCGCGGCTGGCGCGGCAATAAGGCTATTCGCTGGACCTGGGCTGGCTTTAGCGCTATTTTGCTGGGCTTTATTGGCAGCAAGTTTGTGGTCGAATTTATCCTTTCATGACCAGGCCATATAAATTGAATAAACAAAATATAAAACTTCCGTGGTGAATAAAGCGTCCGCAGCGAATAAGGCGTCCGCAGCCAATATAAAAAGCCAGTTGCTAAAAATGGCAAACTAATCCAACATAATCTCCCTTAATTTCAGAGGTCCTTATTCATTGGACGGTTCGCACCCCCTGGTGTTGTGGTTAACACTCGTTGTTCTTCTTGTTATATCCGCTTTTTTCTCCGGCTCAGAAACCGGCATGATGTCGCTGAATCGCTATCGCCTGCGCCATCAGCGGAAGAAAAGCGCTGGCGCCAGACGCGCCGCCAAGCTGCTGGCCAAGCCGGATAGACTGATTGGCCTGATTCTGATTGGCAATAATGCGGTCAATATTCTGGCGGCAATTATCGCCAATATGCTGGCTATCCTCTATGTGGGCGAAGCCGCTGCTCCCTGGGTAGCCACGGCGTCCCTGACCATTACTGTTCTGGTCTTTTCAGAGGTCACGCCAAAAACTATAGCTGCCCAGAACCCCGAGTGGTTTGCCTTTAGAGCCAGCCATATTCTCAAGCCACTGCTGCAGCTGCTGACGCCTCTGGTGTGGCTGGTAAACAAGCTCACCAATGCAGTGATCTCTCTGCTGGGCTTTGACCCCAATAAAGACCGCGATGATGGCCTGGATACCGAAGAGCTTAAATCTCTGGTTGATGTCTCTGGGCACAAACTATCTGACAGCAACCAGGGCATGCTTAAAGGCATACTGGATCTGGAGAATGTGACTGTGGAGGATATTATGATCCCCCGCAGCGAGATCAAAGGCCTGGACCTTGAAGACAGTATTGACGAGTTGATGAATACTATTGTCTCCTCAGAATACACCAGACAGCCGCTGTATGAGGGAGATATCAATAATATTGTCGGCATCTTCCATGTGCGCAAGGCCAACCACCTGTTGCGCTCTGAGCAGGTGACTCACAGTGCAATTAAACGCTTTGCAGAGGATGCGTATTTTATCCCCGAGAGCACCACATTAACCCAGCAACTGCTTAACTTTAAAAAGAACCGCAATCGCTTTGCGGTGGTAGTCGATGAGTATGGGGAGGTGCAGGGGCTAGTGACACTGGAGGATATTCTTGAAGAAATCGTGGGCGATTTCACGACTAATACCGCCGATGAAGTGGAGGAAGTTATTCCCCGCGGTGATGACAGATATGAAATCTATGGTGTGGCCACGATTCGCGAGATTAATAAGGCAACCGGCTGGGCGCTGCCAACAGATGGGCCAAAAACGCTCAATGGTTTGGCGCTGGAGCAACTCGAGAGCATTCCAGATGGTAATGTGAGCTTTTTGATTGATGGCTACAGATTTGAGACCGAGCAGATCAACGAGACTATGATTAAAACAGTGATTGTCACCTGCCTAAAGCCCAAACAGGCACCCCAAGAGTAATCAGCAGAGAACAGACATCAATAGAAGGGATTATTCTTCCGGTTGCGCTCACCGCAGAGTATCAGCACATCAAGTCGCTGATGATTGTCCAGAAAACTCCAGTCGCGTATCTCTTTGCTGGTGCGATAGCAGCCAACGCAGATATCCTCGCTGTTGAGTGTACAGATAGAGGTGCAGGGCGAGGCGACAGGTTTGTCTGACATCAGCGCTTGACCTCAATCAGGTCAGTGGCCATTTTTTGACTCTTTTCGACATAGTGGGCGGCGGAGCCCAGCAAAAACTGGCGAGTCTGCTCATCATTCTCGCGCACTACCTTGCCTGGCGAGCCTATAACCAAAGACCCATCGGGAATAACGGCGCCAGCTTTGACCAGCGTGTTAGCGCCTATAATACAGTCACGGCCCACTTTAGCACCGTCGAGAATCACCGCATTGATACCCACCAGAGTGCGATCGCCCACTTCCAACCCATGGATCATGGCATTGTGACCCACGGTCACATCCTCACCAATCACCAGCGGCTGACCCGGGTCGCAGTGCAGTACGGCACCGTCTTGAATATTGCTGCGCTCACCCACTTCAATAAGGTCGCAGTCGCCGCGAATAACGGCATTAAACCAGACACTGGCGCCTTTTTTAAGGACCACCTTGCCCATTACATCGGCACTTTCAGCAACAAATACTGACTCGTGGATTTCTGGGATATCATTGCCAATTCGGTAAATCATTACTGCCCTCTTTTGCGTAACTCTTCGATTAACTGGTCGCTGGGATATTCTAAATCAATGCCGACCCCCAGGGTACTATTAAACATATCTACCAGTACCTTGAGAGTAAAGCCCCAAATGTTATAGCCGTTATAGGGCAGGCAAGGGAAACTCAGCCCACCCGGTTCGTTTTTCATTTCAAAATACTGGTAGTTATTGATATCGGTAAACAGACTGACAGGTGCATTAAATATAGCGGCTATCTCCGATGGCTCGGAGCGCAGATTTAGCGGCCCCTGTGCCAGCCCCACAAAGGGTGTTACATGCAGCGAGCGCCGTTTCGGTGAAGCCACTGGTAGCATGGCAATGGGCTCTATCAAAGATGGGTGCAGGCCGATTTCTTCCTCTGTTTCCCGCAGCGCCGTGTACAGCAGATTGTCGTCTGTGCGGTCCCACATGCCACCAGGGAAGGCAACTTCGCCAGCATGACTGTTTAGATGCATTGCTCGCTGAGTTAATACTATCTGGGGGTTATCCCGGGCACCGTGCAACAGAACCATAACTGCCGCTATAGAGCCTGAGTCTTGCTGGTCAGGCTGTGCGGGATTCAGGGGGAATTTTTTTAGTCGTTTTTTAATGGTTTCAAGCATTTGTGCATTATACTCGGCTGACTTAACTTTCTGAGCTTTTCATGAATTTTTGTTCCACTTGCGGCAATGCCGTTATAAAAAAGATACCAGAGGGTGATAACCGCGAACGCCATGTCTGTGTGACCTGTGAGGTTATCCATTACCAGAACCCCAAGGTTATCGCCGGTGTGCTGCCTGTATATGGCGAACAGGTACTGCTGTGTAAACGCTCCATCGAGCCCCGCCATGGCTTTTGGACCCTGCCTGCGGGCTTTTTGGAGAACGGCGAATCCTCTCTTGATGGTGCGCTGCGCGAATGTGTTGAAGAAGCCAATGCTGCGGTTATTAACCCCAGCCTTTACGCTCTGTTCGATATTCCGCAGATCAATCAGGTCTATGTGTTCTACAGGGCAGAATTGGCAGAGCCGGTTTTTGGCCCCAGCTCTGAATCCTCGGAAGTGGCTCTTTTTGATGAGGCAGATATTCCCTGGTCTGAGCTGGCCTTCCCAGTAGTGGAGCTGGCCCTTGACCATTATCTCAGAGATCGTCAGACCGGCGAATATGAGGTAAAGCACGAAGAGATAGCTCGCCCCTGGCGCAGCCGCAGAGCCTAAAACTAGATTAGAAGCAGGTTAAAAGTGCAGCTGCAAAGCTAGAAAGTAGCCATCAAATCTGGCATCCGACTGCAGCTCATCGAGATCATCCAGTTCAATTAACTGTGATCTGTAGCCAAGGATTATTGCGGCATCCATGGCCGGCAGCACATCAAATTCATAGTTTAACTGGGCAGACCAATCCACCAGCCTGAAATCATCTACATTGATCCAGTTCGCCGACAGCTCTGCAGCCAGCCCAGTGGTGGGAACTGATACGCCCAGCTTGCCATATAACAGCGGCACCACAGCCTCCAACTCAATGCTCTCCTGCTGGGTTAGACTAGCCTCACCATCAAACAACCTGGCGGTCACCCCCAGATCGAAATCGATAATATTGTCTAAAACCTCATAGTAAAAAGTCGCGTCTGTATGGGTTAGATCCAGAGCTATGTCAGCCTGCTGAGTCGTAGTAAATGGATTGCCATTTAAGTCTGTCCCAGATTCTATTAGCGCGCTTCCGCTCCAATTCATCTCGCTGTGCTGCACTCGCAGGTTAGGTAACAGGGGAATCGGGTGTTCGATAGCAATATAGGCAAAATTATTGCTCTGCTCTTCAAGATTAAGCGTTGAGTCCAGGTCTATATCAGTGCGCCCAATATTGCCCGTAGGTGTACCCTGCCAAGAACCCAGCCCCAGATAGAGGCCGATAAAATCCGCTGCTGCGGTCAATGGTGTCATTGCAAGAAGAGTGCAGAGCAAATGGGGTGCGAGTTTCATAATAGGTCCTTGAATGCCAGTAAAATCCAGCGGCTATATTAGCCAACCCTGCACTGGCAATATGTGACCCACTCGCCAATAAGCCATACAAAAAAACCCCGCGAGTTTAGGCGCGGGGTTTTTATCTTTGCCTCTGCTTGCAACTACAGCGCGCCAGCATTCTCCGACAGATATTCGGCCACACCAGCTGTGGTGTCTTTCATGCCTTTGTCACCGCGATTCCAGCCTGCTGGACAAACTTCGCCGTGCTCTTCATGGAAGCTCAGAGCATCAACCATACGCAGCATTTCGTCGACATTACGCCCCAGAGGCAGATCATTCACTACCTGGTGACGAACCATGCCCTGCTCATCAATTAAGAATGAACCGCGGAAAGCGACGCCATCGGCGGGATGCTCAACATCATAGGCCTGACAGATTTCATGCTTTACATCGGCAACCAATGTGTAGCGAACTGCGCCAATGCCGCCATCATTAACGGCAGTATTGCGCCATGCGTTGTGAGAGAACTGGGAGTCGATAGACACGCCAATTACCTCTACACCGCGCTGTTGGAATTCTTCGTAGCGATGATCAAAAGCGATCAGCTCGGAAGGACAGACAAAGGTAAAGTCCAGAGGATAAAAGAAAACCACGGCTTTCTTGCCCTTGATAGCTTCGCCAAGATTAAAGTTATCGATAATTTCTCCGCTTCCAGTAACTGCTGCTGCGGTAAAGTCAGGTGCTGACCGTCCTACTAAAACACCCATAAAGTGCTCCTGTAATAAAAAATAAGATTGATTTTAAAAGATTAGATTGCGAGCTAATAATGGCACTCAGGCTGACTGTCAGCCAATTGAAATTGGCTATTGTTTTGATAGGACGGTGGTCGGCCGCAAATGGTTGATAAAAGTGATTGATGAAAAGATCCTGGGTAGAAAAACAGCAGGCAAAAAAAAGAGTCTGGACATTGATCCAGACTCTTTAAATATTTTTAGCTTAGCTGCCTGGGGCTTCAACCCTCAGTTGATGGCTCCTCACCTATGGCTTCATCGATCAAAGGCTTCAACTCTCCTTTCTCCTGCATTTCAGTGACAATGTCGCAGCCGCCGATCAGCTCGCCAGCAACCCAGAGCTGAGGAAAGGTAGGCCAGTTGCCAAATGCCGGCAGATTACTGCGGATTTCCGGATTGGACAGAATATCCACATAGGCAAAGCGTTGCCCACAGGCCATCAATGCTTGAACCGTACGTGAAGAAAAACCACATTGAGGCTGATTGGGAGACCCTTTCATGTAAAGTAGTACTGAGTTGTTTTCCACCTGTTCGCGGATCGTTTCCATAATGTCCATTAAGACAGACCTCTAAAATAGTCGCTGATTAGTATGGCTGAGATTTTACCAATTTCAATGGCTCTGATACAGGGCTACAGGTTAATAATTTCAACTTATCCATAAAACCACACTCATCCAGTATAAGGCTCAGTTTTCGTAATGCAAATAAGAACGATTAGCATTTGCGTTTAATATTAACTATAGTTCGTCTTCAAGCAATTTATCCCATTACATTTATTTCATTTTAGGAGCTCACTGATGAACAAAAAGATTCTTGCCTTGGTAGTTGGCATGAACCTAACTGCAACAGCACAGGCGGAAACGCCCACTCTTGAGCAGATGTGGCAGATTATTCAGAACCAGCAGGCCGAAATTGCAGAACTTAAGGACCAGCTAAAGGAAAATGAGGTTATAACGGAAGCCACGATTACCGCCGTAGAGCAGATCGCATTCACGCCGGTAACCGCCAGCAAAACCACCTTTGGTGGCTATGGTGAGGTCCATTACAACAGTCTTGAACAAGACGATTCATCAGCCACCAAGGATGCCGTCGATTTTCACCGCTATGTGATGTTTACCGGTCATCAGTTTACCGACAGCATTCGCTTCTTCTCTGAACTCGAACTAGAGCACAGTGTTGCCGGTGAAGGCAAAGTGGGTGAGATAGAGCTAGAACAAGCCTATATTGAATGGGATGCGACAGACAATCTGTCAGCAAAAGCGGGGCTGTTTCTAATGCCCATAGGCCTTTTAAATGAAACCCACGAACCCAACACCTTTTATGGTACCGAGCGTAATAATGTTGAGAAAAATATTATCCCGGCTACCTGGTGGGAAGCTGGCGCTGCATTAAAGGGCCAACTTAACCCTGGCCTCAGCTATGACGTCGCTGCCCACTCCGGTCTGTATATTGCTGAAGGCAAATACAAACCTCGCGATGGTCGCCAAAAGGTAGGTAAGGCCAAGGCAGACAATATGGCCTTTACCGGACGCCTAAAATACACTGCTATTCCAGGTCTTGAAGTCGCTGCCTCTCTGCAGTTTCAGACCGATGTGCGTCAGGGTGAAGGTGCTGCCATTGACGGCACTCTGTTTGAAACCCATGTTGCCTGGCAGAGAGATGACTTCCAGTTGCGCGCGCTCTATGCCCGGTGGGACTTTGATGATGTTATCAATGCCACAGTGGATGGCGCCAGCGAACAGACCGGTCTGTATATAGAACCCTCTTACAAGGTGAATGAAAAGCTGGGACTATTTGCACGCTACAGCCAGTGGGATAATAGCGCGGCGGCAGCTGTAGATTCTCAAATTACTCAGTTCGACCTGGGTGTCAACTACTGGCTTCACCCCAATGTGGTATTCAAGTTCGATTACCAGAATCAGGATGCACCAGGTGAGGCAGGTTATGATGGCATCAACATGGGCGTCGGCTATTCATTCTAGATGCACAGACTTAACATCAAAGCCCTGATATTAATGGGCACTCTACTAGCAACCTCTTTGTCCTCACCCTGGGTGACGGCCAAAGGGGTTTTTCAGTCTGGCCCGGACTTTATCGCCCAGGTCTTTGCTTCTGAAACAGCTAGGCCCGGAGTACTCTGGTTAACTGCAGATATTCGCCAACAGGCACAGAATATCCTTGATCGTCCAGTAGGTGGTTTGCGAGTTCGCTATCATATAGCGGGCGGCAAAACCGCCTGGATACTGGAAGAGATTGGCAAGGAAATGCCCATTACCATTGGCGTGATAATTCATCAGGATAAAATCGAACAGGTGAAAATTCTTGCCTACCGCGAAAGCCGCGGCGGCGAGGTGCGCTACCCCGCCTACACAGCACAGTATCGCGGTGCCTCACTCACTCAAAACATGAGGCTCAACCAGAATATTGATGGTATTACTGGCGCCACATTATCGGTTTGGGCAGTAAATAAGGTAGCAGCTCTCGCTTTGTATTATCATAGCCAACTCGACAAAGCAGACTAGTATTAACCTGATTGATAAGGCTCGCCGTGGATATTAAGAAGTCAATTATTCTGAACCTGCGCTGGCATCGACGTATTGGTCTGTCGGTGTTTGTGGTGATGATTTTTCTGGCTATCACAGGCTTTGCACTCAACCATTCCCCTGGACTAAATCTTAGTAAAATCAATTTAACCAATGGCTGGCTGCTGTCCTGGTACGGTGTAGCACCCCAGAAATCTGAGGGTTACTCGATAGCCAACAACTGGGTTTATGGTACTGGTACAGAAGAGTTATATTTTAATGACCAGGCTCTGGGCTACTGCCCGCCGCCACTGGCCTCTGTGGCCACCACCGATCAATTAATTGTCGCCCTTTGCGGCGAATCTCTATCAATACTCACGCCCCAGGGCCTACTGGTAGAAACCTTTAATCAGGTGCAGGGCCTGCCAGTCAATAGCACCGGCCTGGCCACCATTGAGCAGACAATTATTGTCCTCGGCGAAACAGAGGCCTGGGAATTTGACCCCGACCTGTTAAATCTCAATGCTGTCGACGACCTATCGGTATTGAGTCAGGCGACTATTCTGCAGCCCCAGAGTCTGCCTTTAGCCTTTAGCAATGGCGACACCAGCGGCGGAATTTCGCTGGAGACACTGATTATCGACCTGCATAGTGGCCGCTTTTTTGGTGATGCGGGCGTGCTGTTTGTCGATATCGTTGGGCTGCTGATCTGTCTTTTAGCTTTCACTGGCCTCTGGGCCTGGGTCAATCACCAGCGGCTGCGCAAGCAGTAACAGCCAAATCCTCAGTTGCCAGCATAAAAAAACCGCTATATCATCCGCAAATACTATAAAAAAATCATAAAGGGCAGCGCGGCTGCCTTTTTTTATTGTAATTAATATTGGTTACCAGCCAAAAGCAGGATAGTTATGACCACAGAAGCCCTAATGAATACTTACGGTGCAAGAGCCGCTACCCTGATTAGGGGTGAAGGCGCCTGGCTATGGGACGATAAAGGAAACAAATATCTGGATGGGCTCTCGGGTATTGCTGTCTGTGGCCTAGGTCACTCTCATCCAAAAATTGCTGCTGCTGTTGCTCAGCAGGCGACAGAGCTAACCCATTGTTCCAATTTTTTCGCTATTCCCAACCAACAGGCTCTGGCCAGTAAACTCTGTGATGTCAGCGGTATGAGCAATGTGTTTTTTGGCAACTCCGGTGCCGAGGCCAATGAGGCTGCGATTAAGATGGCAAGGCTTTATGGCAATAAGCTGGGTATCAAGCTGCCAACTATTCTGGTGATGGATAATGCCTTTCATGGCCGTACACTGGCTACCCTGACTGCCTCTGGAAGTCGCAAAGTGCAGGCCGGCTTTGAGCCCCTGGTGCGCGGCTTTGCCCGCGGCCCGTTCAATGAGATCGAGGCGTTAAAAACCATAGGTGATAATAATCCGGATATCTG
>DDCQ01000018.1:0-64672 GCA_002334915.1 Porticoccaceae bacterium UBA2002 | reverse complement strand
CGCACCGGAAAATATTTTTGCTACCAACACAGCGGCATTATTCCCGATGTGGTGACCACATCGAAGGGTTTGGGCAACGGTGTACCCATTGGCGCTATTTTGGCCTCGGGCAAGGCCGCAGGGCTTATGCAGCCAGGCAATCATGGCTCAACCTTCGGTGGCAACCCATTGTCCTGTGCTGCTGCACTGGCTGCAGTTACTGAAATTATCGATGGCGGTCTGGATAAACGAGCGGCAGAACTGGGCGACAGAATTATGACTAATCTGCAAGCGCAGCTGGCAGATACTCCTCATGTGTTAGATATCCGCGGGCGCGGCTGCATGATCGGTATAGAGTTGGATAAACCCTGTAAATCATTGTTTATGGCCGCTATGGATCAGGGCCTGATAATCAATGTGACCGCTGATTCGGTTATCAGATTACTGCCGCCCTTTATTATGAGCGATGATCAAGCAGATCAGCTGGTGACAATTCTGGTGCCGCTTATTAAAGACTTTGATAGAGACTAAAATATTATGGCTATTAGACACTTCCTCTCTCTTCGCGACCTTAGCCCTGCCGAACTAAGTCAGGTAATTGATCTCGCAATCGAAATGAAAGCCGCCAAGTTGGAGGGACGCCAGGAGCCGATTTTTGCGGGCAAGGTGCTGGGTATGATTTTTGAAAAGTCGTCCACCAGAACCCGTGTCTCCTTTGAAGCCGGTATGGCGCAGCTAGGTGGCGACTCTATTTTTCTGTCACCCAATGATACGCAACTTGGGCGTGGCGAGCCCATTGAAGACTCGGCACGAGTTATCTCGCGCATGGTCGATATGGTTATGATTCGCACCCATGGTCAGGATATCGCAGAGCGTTTCGCCGCCTATTCCAAGGTGCCAGTAATCAATGCGCTGACTAACGAATATCATCCCTGTCAGTTACTGGCGGATGTGCAGACCTATGTGGAGCATCGCGGATCGATTCAAGGGAAAACTGTAGCCTGGATTGGCGACGGCAATAATATGTGCAACTCATGGATCAATGGGGCTATTCAGTTTGACTTTAATTTGCAGATTGCCTGCCCTGCGGGCTACGAGCCCATGGCTAATTTATTGGCCGAAGCTGGCGATCGCGTGACCCTGACACAGGACCCTGTGGTCGCGGCAACTGGTGCTGATCTGGTAACCACAGATGTGTTTGCGTCTATGGGGCAGGAACAGGAACAGCAGGAGCGATTGGCGAAGTTTACCGGCTTCCAAGTCAACCATCAGCTGATGTCCCATGCCGCGAAAAATGCACTGTTTATGCACTGCCTGCCCGCGCACCGGGAGGAAGAGGTGTCTGCTGAGTTATTGGAGGATAAGAGTATTTCGGTGGTCTGGGATGAGGCGGAAAACCGCTTGCATGCTCAAAAGGCGCTGATGGTGTTTTTGCTGCAGGCCAGTACGTAGCGGCATTTAAAATTCAGGCAGAATAGACTACTTCATCAATTTCATATTCCACATCACCGCTCGGCGCTTTGACGACCACTATATCACCGCTTTCTTTACCGATTAGCGCTCTTGCGATCGGTGACTGGTAGGAAATCTTGCCCTCTTTTACATTGGCTTCATCATCACCAACAATACGGTAAGTCACCTGAACCTCTGTATCCATATTGATAATGGTAACAGTGGAGCCAAAAATCACCCGATCACCTGGTGGAATTTTGGAGATATCAATCACCTGAGAATTTGACAGCTTGCCTTCGATATCCTGAATACGACCCTCGGCAAAACTCTGCTGTTCGCGGGCTGCGTGATATTCGGCGTTTTCTTTTAAATCGCCGTGTTCACGGGCGGTGGCAATAGCTTCAATAATGCCTGGGCGAACCACCTTGATAAGGTGCTCCAGCTCTTTGCGCAGGGCCGCTTCACCCTCGACTGTCATTGGATTCTTTTGCATTAAATAATTCCCTCGTGCAGCGTCTGCAGGTTGCGCACCCTGATATCACCGCCAAATTGCAGTGCTTCACAGACCGCACTGCCACCAGCCATAGTGGTTGTGTAATAGACCCTGTGCTGCTCTGCGCTAGATCTAATGGTTGAAGAGTCAGATATCGCCTGACGCCCCTCTGTTGTATTAATGATTAGATTAATCTTATCACTCTTAATCATATCCACAATATGGGGCCTGCCCTCTTTTACCTTCTTGACCACCTGCACTTCAATGCCAGAGGCTTCAATAATAGCGGCAGAGCCCTGAGTGGCTATAAGATTAAAACCCAGAGCTTTGAGTTTTCCAGCCAGGGCCGGCAACTGATCTTTGTCGCGCTCTCGCACACTGATAAAGGCATTGCCCTGGGAGGGTATCTCATCGCTGGCGCCCAACTCAGCTTTGCCATAGGCCTCGGCAAAGGTGTCTCCCACACCCATAACCTCGCCCGTAGACTTCATCTCTGGCCCAAGAATCGGGTCAATACCGGGGAATTTATTGAATGGGAATACCGCTTCTTTAACACTGAAGTACGGCGGGATAATTTCTTTAGTAAAGCCCTGAGACTCCAAACTCTGACCCACCATGCAGCGGGCTGCAATCTTGGCCAGAGAGGTGCCTATACATTTGGACACAAAGGGCACAGTTCGCGAGGCGCGAGGATTGACCTCAATCACATAAATTTTGCCGTCCTGCAGGGCCAGCTGAACATTCATCAGGCCGCGAACACCCAGCTCTCGGGCCATCTTTTTGCAGACTTCACGCATTTCATCCTGAATCTCTTCGCTCAGGCTGTAGGGAGGCAGTGAACAGGCTGAGTCACCGGAGTGAATACCCGCCTGTTCGATATGCTGCATAATCGCGCCAATCACCACCTGCTCGCCATCACTGACGGCATCAACATCCATCTCAATGGCATTGGGCAGGAAGAAGTCGAGCAGCACTGGGGAATCTTCAGAGACCTCCACGGCCGTCTTCATATAGTGGCGCAGCTCATCTTCTTTGTAGACGATTTCCATGGCTCGACCACCCAGCACATAGGAGGGTCGCACCACCAGCGGATAGCCAATCTGTTTAGCCAGTTCCACAGCATCTGCAGCGCTGCGAGCTGTGCTGTTGGAGGGCTGCAACAGGCCCAGTTTTTCGATCATATGCTGGAAGCGCTCGCGGTCTTCGGCGCGGTCGATAGCATCTGGTGTGGTGCCCACAATGGGTACTCCATGGTCTTCAAGGGCACGGGCTAGCTTCAACGGTGTCTGGCCACCGAACTGCACTATGACACCCTTGGGTTTTTCTACACGGACAATCTCCAGCACATCTTCCAGTGTCACTGGCTCAAAAAACAACCGATCTGAGGTATCGTAATCGGTTGATACAGTCTCTGGGTTGCAGTTGACCATAATGGTTTCATAGCCATCTTCACGCATAGCCAGCGCCGCGTGCACACAGCAGTAGTCAAATTCGATACCCTGACCAATTCTGTTGGGGCCGCCACCCAGCACCAGAATCTTCTCTCTATCGCTGGGGTTGGCTTCGCACTCTTCCTCGTAGGTAGAGTACATATAGGCGGTTTCGGTACTGAACTCGGCAGCACAGGTATCTACACGTTTGTACACAGGGTGCAGCTCGAACTGATAGCGCAGTTCGCGCACATCGGCCTCGGCGCAGCCTAAAATATCAGCGAGGCGACGATCGGCAAAACCTTTGCGCTTTAGCCTGTACAGGCCCTGCTTATCGAGATCCGACAGTTTAGTGCCCTGCAGGCGCTGCTCTTCTTTAATCAAATCTTCGATCTGCACCAGGAACCAGGGGTCAACCTTGGTCATGGCGAACATCTCTTCAATGCTCATACCTTTGCGGAAACCATCGGCCAGATACCAGATGCGATCCGGGCCGGCTTCGGCAAGCTGATTATTCAGAATGGCAGTCGATCCCTCGTCATTTAGATCAAGCTGCGGATCAAAGCCAGCCACGCCCACTTCCAGGCCGCGCAGCGCTTTTTGCATGGACTCCTGGAAGGTGCGACCAATGGCCATCACCTCACCCACAGATTTCATCTGGGTGGTCAATGTTGCGTCGGCCTGATTAAATTTCTCGAAGGCAAAGCGCGGTATTTTGGTTACCACGTAGTCGATGCTGGGCTCGAAAGATGCCGGTGTGGCACCCCCGGTAATTTCATTCTGCAATTCGTCGAGGGTGTAACCCACGGCTAACTTGGCTGCCACCTTGGCAATGGGGAAACCTGTGGCTTTTGATGCCAGGGCCGATGAGCGCGATACTCGCGGATTCATCTCAATAACTATCAGGCGGCCATCTTCCGGGTTAACGGCGAACTGCACATTGGAGCCGCCAGTTTCTACCCCAATCTCACGCAGCACCTTAATCGAGGCGTTGCGCATAATTTGATATTCTTTATCGGTCAATGTCTGCGCCGGAGCTACAGTAATTGAGTCGCCGGTGTGAATACCCATGGGGTCGAGGTTTTCAATGGCACAGACAATAATGCAATTGTCCTTGCGGTCTCGCACCACTTCCATTTCAAACTCTTTCCAGCCAATCAGCGATTCATCGATCAGCAGTTCATTGGTGGGGGACAGATCCAGGCCGCGACGACAGATAGTTTCAAATTCTTCGCGATTGTAGGCAATACCACCACCGGAACCACCCATGGTAAATGAAGGGCGAATAATACAGGGGAAGCCAAAGCGGTCGGCAACCTGGTAGGCCTCTTCCAGGCTGTGGGCGATACCTGAGTTGGGGGTGTCCAGATCAATGGCTTTCATGGCCTTGTCGAAGCGCTCGCGGTCTTCTGCCTTATCGATAGCATCGGCATTGGCGCCAATCATCTCAACGCCAAATTTGTCCAGCACGCCGTGCTTAGCCAGATCCAGGGCACAGTTCAGTGCCGTCTGACCGCCCATGGTGGGCAGTAGCGCATCTGGACGCTCGTCTTCAATAATCTTGGCGACAGTGCGCCACTCTACCGGCTCGATATAGGTGGCATCAGCCATCGCCGGGTCAGTCATAATAGTGGCTGGATTAGAGTTGACCAGAATAACTCTAAAGCCCTCTTCACGCAGTGCTTTACAGGCCTGCGCGCCAGAGTAGTCGAACTCACAGGCCTGGCCGATAATAATAGGTCCAGCGCCGAGGATTAGAATGCTTTTTATATCAGTTCTTTTTGGCATAGGGGATTAACCGCGCTGTTCCATTAATTCAATAAAGTGATCAAACAATGATGCTGCATCATGGGGGCCGGGGCTGGCTTCAGGGTGACCCTGAAAGCTAAATGCTGGCTTATCCGTGCGATGTATACCCTGCAGCGAACCATCAAACAGCGAGCGGTGAGTGGCGCGCAGACAGTCTGGCAGGCTCTCTTCGTCCACCGCAAAACCATGGTTCTGGCTGGTAATCATCACCACATTGTTATCTATATCTTCCACTGGATGGTTGGCGCCATGGTGACCGAATTTCATCTTTGTTGTTTTGGCGCCAGACGCCAGAGCTAGTAACTGATGGCCCAGACAGATACCAAACACAGGGATATCGGTTGCCAGTATTTCAGTGATTGCCTTGATAGCATAGTCACAGGGCTCGGGATCGCCAGGGCCATTGGACAAAAATATGCCATCTGGATTCATCGCCAGCACTTCGCTAGCGGGCGTCTGAGCAGGCACAACTGTCAACTCACAGTCACGATCAACCAGCATGCGCAGAATATTGCGCTTTACACCAAAATCGTAGGCAACCACTTTAAATTTGCCGCCCTCTGATGTTCTGTGACCTATGCCTAGCTGCCAGCTATGCTCAGTCCAGGGATAGCTCTCGGAGGCAGTCACCTCTTTGGCCAGATCCATACCCTTTAAGCCAGCAAATGCTCTAGCGGCAGCCAGTGCGGCCTGATGATCTATTTCACCAGCCATAATGCAGCCACTCTGGGCTCCGGATTCTCGCAAAATACGGGTTAGCTTGCGGGTATCTATATCGGCGATGCCAAGAATATTTTTCTCTTTGAGATAGTCATCGAGATTCTGTTCGCTACGGAAATTGGAGGCCAGCAGGGGCAAATCGCGGATAACCAGCCCGGCGGCCCAAATTTGATCGGACTCTTCATCTTCTTTATTGACGCCGACATTGCCGATATGGGGGTAGGTAAGAGTCACAATCTGACGAGCGTATGAGGGATCAGTAAGAATCTCCTGATACCCTGTAAGAGCTGTGTTAAAGACTACTTCACCAACGGAGGAACCATCTGCACCAATGGCAGTGCCTCTGAAAATTGTTCCGTCTGCGAGCGCAAGTACGGCTTCCCGGTGAGTATGGGAATTCACACAACCTCCTAATTAGTCACATGGACCTGGAATCAGATAAATCCGAAATGCACACCAGACATTTGCAAAAAAACGAGATGAAACTCTGCGTCTCATCTCGTTTAATTAAATAATATTCTGTGGCCTAACCTCTCGGAACGAGACCGCTTTTAATGTCGCGGTGTTAGAACGGCATTGTATTGAAAGAGGCTGTTTTTGTCTATCACTGTTATCTACAAATTCACCTGTTTGGCCGCTATTTTTACGGTGCTTTTACCTGAGCCCCAAAACATCCTGCATATCAAACAAACCGGACTCCTGAGTCGCCAGCCATTTGGCGGCACGCACGGCACCTCGGGCAAATGCCATGCGACTGGAAGCTTTGTGGGTAATCTCTATGCGCTCACCCTCCCCGGCAAAAAGCACAGTATGGTCGCCGACAATGTCCCCGGCGCGCACCGTGGCAAAGCCAATGGTCTGGCGGTCACGAGCACCAGTCTGACCTTCGCGGCCATACACAGCTACTTCTTTAAGATTGCGACCCAATGCCCCTGCAACAGATTCACCCAGAGAGAGTGCGGTACCTGAGGGCGCATCAATTTTATGCCGGTGATGGGCTTCACTGATTTCAATATCCACATCATCTCCCAGCACCGAGGCGGCGATTTCTGCCAGCTTGAAGCAGAGGTTAACCCCGGTGGCATAGTTGGAGGCCATGCAAACAGCATTATTCTGACTAGCCCCGATTACCTGCTGCAACTGAGCCTCGTCGAGACCCGTGGTGCCAATCACCATTTTCTTGCCACGGGCGGCACAGACTGCCGCATTGGCCGCGGTCACTGCGGGAATACTAAAGTCGATTAGCACATCAAAGTCATCGGCAATTTCGTCGAGGGAGGTGGTTAGGGCAATATTATTGCGCCCTATGCCTGCCAGTTCGCCAGCGTCTACACCTATTAATGAGCTCTGGGGATTCTCAAGAGCGCCTGTGAGCTGCACTCCATCGGTTGCGGCAATGGTTTCGATCAGAGCTTTGCCCATACGACCGCCGGCACCAATTACGGCAATATTAGTCATGGTCTCTGCTCCTGTTCTTTGAAACTGTGGTGGGTGAATAAGGCTTAACTGTAACCTTAACCGGTCAGATTATCGAAGAATTTTTTAACCCCATCAAACCAATTATTGGTGCGCGGAGAATGTTTGCTATTGCCTGCCAGGCTCTTTTCAAATTGCTCCAGCAGCTCGCGCTGTTCACTATTGAGGTTGATTGGCGTCTCCAGAACCACCCGGCACAGCAGATCGCCAGTTGCACCGCCACGAACCGGGGCTACCCCTTTGCCGCGCAAGCGGAACAGCTTGCCGCTCTGGGTTTCGGCAGGGACTTTTAACTTGACCTTGCCGGACAATGTGGGCACTTCAATTTCTCCACCCAGTGCTGCCTGGGCAAAACTTATAGGCACTTCACAGTGCAGGTTTGCGTCGTCACGCACAAAGATACTGTGGTCGCGCACGTGCATCTGCACATAGAGGTCACCGGTTGGGCCACCCTGGGGGCCAGCTTCACCTTTGCCAGCCAGACGAATACGGTCGCCCGTGTCCACTCCCGCCGGGATTTTAACCGACAGGGTTTTGCGCTCTTCTTTGACACCCTGTCCATGACAGTCGCCACAGGGATCAGAAATTGTCTGGCCGCGGCCACGACATTTCGGGCAGGCCTGCTGTACTGAGAAAAAGCCCTGAGACATGCGCACCTGACCAGCACCGCCACAGGTGTCACAGGTGACTGGAGATGACCCTTTGCGCGCGCCGGAACCATCACAGGTATCACAGTGGCTCATGGTGGGCACATCGATCTGAACTGTCTTGCCTTTTACGGCATCTTCCAGGTCCAGCTGTAGGTCATAGCGCAAATCCGAACCCCGGGCTGGGCCGCCGCGACCTCGACCACCGCCACCACCACCAAAGATATCGCCGAATACATCGCCAAACACATCACTAAACCCTGCTCCGCCAGCACCACCAAAGCCGCCACCGCCATTGCCATCGACTCCCGCATGACCAAAGCGGTCATAGGCCGACTTCTTTTCCTCGTCACCGAGAATTTCGTAGGCTTCCTGAGCTTCTTTAAATTTCTCTTCGGCGTCTTTGCCGTCTGGGTTGCGATCCGGGTGATATTTCATCGCAATGCGACGAAACGCCTTTTTAATCTCAGAATCAGTGGCGCCTTTCTCAACACCCAGTACTTCGTAATAATCGCGCTTGGCCATAGGTTGCTTCTTGTATCCTAAATATCGCTGATAGTATTAGGCGCGGAACCTGTCCGCGCCTAATGGAGTGCCCAAAACCAGAGAAGACTTATTTGCTGTCTTCTTTGACTTCTTCCTCTTTGGCTTCTTCCTCTTTGTCTTCTTTAACTTCTTCAAATTCGGCGTCCATGGCGTCATCGCCTGCAGCCTGTTCACCACCTTCAGCCTGGCCAGCCTCTGCCTGCTCGGCATACATCTTTTGGGCTAGGCCAGATGAGGCTTCCGAGAGTACCTTGGCAGCTTCATCTATAGCTTCTTTGTCATCGCCCTGAACTGCTTCTTCAACCTGCTTGATTGCGGCTTCAATCGCCGCCTTCTCTTCATCAGTGGCTTTGTCACCGGCTTCTTCTATAGTCTTCTTGGCGGCATGAGCCAGACCATCAGCTGTGTTGCGCGCCTGAACCAGCTCTTCAAACTTCTGATCTTCGGCGGCATTGGCTTCGGCATCCTTGACCATTGCATCGATCTCGTCATCAGACAGACCAGATGAAGCTTTAATAATAATCGACTGCTCTTTACCCGTAGCCTTGTCCTTAGCGCTTACATTGAGAATACCGTTGGCATCAATATCAAAGGTCACCTCAATCTGGGGCATCCCGCGAGGGGCTGGTGGAATATCTGCCAGATCAAAACGACCCAGTGATTTATTGCCTGTAGCCTGCTTGCGCTCACCCTGAACCACGTGGATGGTTACCGCTGTCTGGTTATCATCGGCGGTCGAGAAAATCTGCGACTTTTTGGTTGGGATTGTAGTGTTCTTCTCAATCACTGGAGTGGCTACACCGCCCATGGTCTCAATACCCAGGCTCAGTGGTGTCACGTCCAGTAGCAGAACATCGGTCACATCTCCAGCCAAAACCGCACCCTGCAGGCCAGCACCAACGGCAACGGCTTCGTCAGGGTTTACATCTTTGCGGGGCTCTTTACCAAAGAACGCTGTGACTTTTTCCTGCACCAGTGGCATGCGGGTCTGACCACCTACCAGAATAATTTCGTCGATTTCAGAGGTAGACTTGCCTGCATCTTTAAGAGCCAGTTTTAGTGGAGCCAGCGAACGCTCGACCAGCTCTTCTACCAATGACTCCAGCTTGGCACGAGTCAGTTTGACCACCAGATGCTTTGGACCAGTGGCATCTGCGGTAATGTAGGGCAGATTGACTTCAGTCTGTGTGCTGGAAGACAGCTCGATCTTGGCTTTTTCAGCAGCTTCTTTAAGGCGCTGCATGGCCAGTGGATCACCGTGAATATCGATACCACTGTCAGTTTTAAATTCAGAGGATAAATATTCGATCAAACGCATATCGAAGTCTTCACCACCCAGGAATGTATCGCCGTTGGTGGCCAGTACTTCAAATTGCTTCTCGCCATCGACATCGGCAATTTCAATAATCGAGATATCGAAAGTGCCACCGCCCAGGTCGTAAACAGCAACCACACTGTCACCGGCAGTTTTGTCTATACCATAGGCCAGTGCCGCGGCAGTGGGCTCATTGATAATGCGCTTTACATCCAGACCGGCAATGCGACCTGCATCTTTTGTAGCCTGACGCTGGGAGTCATTGAAGTAGGCAGGCACAGTAATCACTGCTTCTGAAACTGTCTCGCCCAGATAGTCTTCGGCGGTCTTTTTCATTTTCTTGAGTACTTCGGCAGAAATCTGTGGCGCAGCTTTGCTGTCCCCTTTGATCTCTACCCAGGCATCGCCATTGTCTGCTTTAACAATTTTGTAGGGCACCATTTTGATATCTTTCTGCACTACATCATCTTCAAAGCGACGGCCGATCAAGCGCTTGACCGCATACACTGTGTTATGAGGATTAGTCACCGCCTGCCGCTTGGCTGACTGGCCTACTAAAATCTCACCTTCATCAGTGAAGGCCACTACAGAGGGAGTGGTTCTTGCGCCCTCTGAATTTTCGATCACCTTGGGCTTATCGCCTTCGAGAACCGACACACAAGAGTTGGTGGTTCCCAAATCAATTCCGATAATCTTTCCCATTTTTTGATTCTCCGTTACTTATCTGTCTATGTTTAACTGCTTGTTTTGTATTTGGGTGCGATTTGTAAAAATTCAAGGGTCGCAGCCAGTATTGAGTATTATTTATGCCTGAGAGACCACTACCATGGCGGGCCTTACCAGACGCCCATTGAGGCTGTAGCCTTTCTGGAACACATCCATCACTGTGTTGTGCTCCAAATCCGGATTGGGCACCATGCTCACCGCCTGATGCAGCTCGGCGTCAAAGGGCTCACCTGCAGGGTCAATAGCTTCAATCTTGTAGCGCACCAGCACTTCCATAAAGGACTTCAGAGTCAGCTCAAGACCCTCAGCGACCGCTTTCTGGCCCTCATCAGCACTGTCTATCGCAGCCAGTGCACGCTCCAGGTTGTCGACCACGGGCAGTAGATCTGCGGCGAACTTATCCAGAGCGTACTTGTGGGCGTTTTCAACATCCCGCTCGGCGCGGCGACGCACATTCTGCATCTCTGCCTGCACTCTCAGCACCTGATCGTTGGCTGTTGCCACCTGAGCCTTTAGCTGTTCCGTTTCAGACTGCTGTTCTTGCTCTGCTGCCTCGGCATCCATCTCATCCATAAGCTCAGCTTCAATCTCGGCATTTACCTCATCCAGCTTGGCCTCGCCGTTTTCTTCGGCTGGAGATGTCTGTGGTTCATCGTTTGCTGCGGTATTTTCATCATTGTTGGTTTCGTCTGACACGCCAACTCCTCACTTTTTGTTCATTGGATTGATCCTGCGGATCTGTATATTGACTCTGGTTCTAGATATGGGGACAAACTATTAAGTTTCAAGCGATTGCTTAACAGCAATCTGTTCTGTATAAACCTAAATTGACTTTTAGCTGACTAAATTACATTGCTGCTATCTATAAATATCAATAATTACACGCTGGTAGAGACCCTGGAGATCGAATTCTCTGCGGGCACTACGGCTATAACCGGGGAAACTGGTGCCGGTAAGTCTCTGGTGCTGGATGCACTGGGTATGGCGCTGGGTGACCGCGCAGATACTGGCACTATTCGCCATGGTAAAGATCGCGCCGAAATTACCGCTGCCTTTGATATTAAGGGCCTTAATGAGGCCCTGGATTGGTTGCAGGCCAATGACTTTAATGCCGATGAGCAATGCATTCTGCGCCGTATCTACACGGTAGAAGGTCGTTCCAGAGGCTATATCAATGGCCAGAGCTGCACCATGCAGCAGTTGCAGCAGCTGGGCGAGATGCTGACTGACATCCATAGCCAGCACGAGCACCAGTCGTTACTGCGCCGCGAGACTCATCGCAAGCTGGTGGATGACTATGCCAACGCTGCAGATTTAGCCTCGCAGGTAGCTGTAGATTATCGCCACTGGCACGCCGCAGATAAAAAGCTGCGCAGCCTGATGGAGCGCTCGGACGAGCTGATTGCGCGCAAGGATCTATTGACCTTTCAGGTCAATGAACTGGAGCAGCTGGATCTCGACCCAGAGGCTCTTAATAAGCTGGAGGCTGAGCAGCAGACCCTGGCCAATGCTGAACAAATTTTGCAGGAGAGTCAGGCGGTGCTGGCTATCTGCGACCAAACCGAAGGTTTTAATGTGCGCGACGGGCTTAATCGCGCCCTTTCGACTCTCGCTGGCCTAAAACATAAGCCTGAAGCCCTTAGCAATGCTGAAGAACTACTGCAGAGTGGGCTGATTCAGGTTGAGGAGGCCACCCGGGAAATCGAGAGCCATGTTGATCGCTTTGAGGCAGACCCTCAGCGTTTACAGCAAGTGGAAGAGCAACTGGCCGTTATTTTTCAACTGGCGCGTAAACATCGGGTAAATGCAGATCAGCTGGCTGAAACGCTGGAGATACTGCAAGGAGAGTTACAGAATTTACAGGATGGCGGTGAGAGTATTGATGCCCTGCAGGAGCAGCTGGACAAGCTCGCCTTGACCTACAGCACCTCGGCGCAACAACTAACGGCTATTCGTCAGCAGGCTGCCCAGACTATGGCGGCGGAAATTAATCAGCAACTGCAGAAACTCTCTATGGAGGGTGCTGAGCTNNGGTCAGCCCCATAAACCACTGGCAAAAATCGCATCTGGCGGTGAACTTTCTCGCGTCAGCCTGGCAATTCAGGTAGTGGCTGCTGGTCATTCGAAGATTCCTACGCTGGTGTTTGATGAGGTGGATGTGGGCATTGGCGGCAGCACAGCGGATATTGTGGGGCTATTGCTTAAGCAGCTGGGTGATCGCGGCCAGGTAATCAGTGTGACGCACCAACCTCAGGTGGCGGCCCATGCTCATCATCATTACCGTGCCAGTAAGGTCATTGAGAGCAATAGCGCGGAGTCACTGATGGTTGCGCTTGATCGACGGCAGCGGGTGGATGAACTGGCTCGTATGCTGGGAGGTGCTCAGGTGACGGATCAAACCTTGTCTCATGCTTCCGAGTTGCTTTCATTGGCGTCGAACTAGGTTTACGCTGCCTTTAACTCCCCTCTAAGCCTCCCGAACCTCGTGCTATAGTAGTTTGAGTTACCAATTCAGATCTGTGGCATGGACGTCATTACCTGTGGATCATTTTTTTGAATTTTACGATATAGAAACCGACGCAAAACCTGCAGCCTGGGCAGTGAAGCGATGCATTGGCCCCAAGCACACACTTCATACAATCGTACCATCGGGATTTGCAAGCTATGTGCGCATTTGCCACCCTGGTTGGTCTTTTGACGCCCTAGACCCAAATGATGAAGAAGCCTGGGCGGCGCTTCGCGCTGGATGGGTTGATGCGAGAAAGTTAACGCCTGTACGCTGGGATGATGTCGAAATCGCCAACAACCGTCGCCCCCACCGGCTGATGCAATTTTTTCAAACCTTTCAAAAACCCGGTACGGCGGCCATCGATGGGCCCTTGGAGGGTGAATTAACCGTAGATATGATGGAGAGCCTGTTTGCGATCCTTGCTGAAATAGGCGGCCCTCATCAGCAAGTCTTCTGTGGTATATGGGAAGGGTTCAACCTTCCGATATACCGCCAAGCAAGAGTAAGATTTGAGACCTACTCCGGGCAGCAAAGCTATTTACTTTTCAGCTCTACATTATCCAGACTTAGAGACTGCTGGCTGGCAGCCTATGAACACGCAATTAATCGTCACGGTATTGGAGTAGCTGGCCTAGTTCCCAATGCGATATGGCCAACCACCTGCGATTGGTTCCTAGCCAGCCCCTACAACAGACCATCTTCCTACTTTGGTGGATCAACAACCCTTGTTAATAAAATATTGCATGCTGAGGTTCTCGAAACCTATAAGGCCCTACCTGGTGACAATATTTATAAATAGTTAGCAAATATGGTATCTGCCAATAGCTCGCTATGTTTATGGTTGCTCTGTGCACTGTTACTGGTTTTTTATTTCGCTGAAGCTCAGGCTTCTGGAGCCTCTGGGGCCGTGCACTCTTCTTTTTGACTAAGTGCAATGTTGATTTGGATGGGTTGCTTTGGTAACCAATCAGGTCTGCTTTTATAATGTAGTCTTTGGCTCTGGCGCGTTGGGCCAGCAGTCAGGGACAGTTTCGGTAATATTTACCTTGCCACTGTGACCTTCTATAAAAACTCTATATGCCGATAGGTCATTACCTTGTTTATACAGCAGTACCTCCCAGTAAGGAATTATATTGTGATCATTACCTTTAAGCTTATAGCTAAGAGTTACTGGGGTTTCCTCCCGAGTATCTAGCTTAAAATCAATTGAACTGATATGTTTTAAAACTGCCTCTTTGGCTTTCGACACAACATCTGCCTCTGAATAGAGCGAAGGATATATCTGGATTAGGTCAGGATGAAGGATCATATTGGATATTTTAGCGATTTCACCTGAATTGCTGAATTTTATGATGGAGCTACTCCCTAAGAGAATATTATTGATCACTTGACGATATCTGACTGAATAATCCCCAGTTCTTGAAACAAACACACGGGTGATTTCATACTCATAATCGACAGCTGATTGGCTAAGAACTTCAATTTCCGATAGGAATTTTTTAATGACAGATGAATCTTTTAGCCACCTAATTCTCCAACGATCAATTACTCCAAGAGAGCCAATCTTTCCGCCGATTAGCATCATTCTGCCCCCAGTTTTTTTATATATATTTCGGAAAATTAGAGGATCAATCTGTTTAAGAAGATCAGCGAGAATAAGTTTTTTTTCCAACCGATGGACTGATTGCCTTGCTGGTTCGGAGATCAACTCAGGTTTTACCCAATCACCATATTCAAACATCTCTTTTTTAACTTCGTAAACCAATTGCTGATCTTTATTAAGCTCCCGGGGTATCACTCTATATATCTCATCCTCAATCACCAGATTACCAACGACTTCTCTGGACTCGTCATCAATAATAAATCGAGCCCTGCCCTTGTGGCCTATGAGCTTCGCGGTCACATAGCGCACCTTTTCTTTAGGATCGAGGATAGATTCCACCACAGAGAGGATATAGGTTTTGCCGGCAATGGTGATTTGTGGATCAGGTAACTCTAGATCGGGACGGTTGGTGTCCAGAGATAAAACTTTGCTGGGAATTAACTTACTGGTGTCGATACTTGCTGTGTCTACTAATGTTGCATCTTGATGAGGGTGTTTTTCCTCATAGTGAAGCTCATCGACTGAGGGTTCTTGGTCCGTTCTTGATAATGGGGTTTGGGACTTTGATATGGGTTTTAGATTGGCTAACTCCTTATTTGATTTAAATTTAAATGCTGGGTGATCATTGACTCCTGAAAACGCTGGTGCTGTTGCAAAAAGTATTGAGGTGGCTAACAGATACTTGCATAGGGTCAAAATACGCCTATTCATAACAATCTCGCTCCTTAAGATTGGTCTAACTCCATGGTTTTTGGCCATCGGCGTCAACGAAATACCAGATGACCGGCTCTGTCTCGTTGAAAGTTATCCGTCCGTTGGATAAAAACGCATCAATGAAATTCGACATGTAAATCATAGTCAGCCAAAAGCAAATCTGTCAATACTACTCTGTCTTTATCGCCACCCTGTGCGCTGTTTAAGGTTTTTGGGGACAAAAAAAATCCCCACTGCCTAGGCAAGCGGGGATTTTTTAAACTCGCTGAAGCTTAGGCTTCTGGAGTCTCTTCTTCAGCAGCTGCGGCTGGAGCTTCGGGGACTGTGCCCTCTTCCAGCTGAGCTTCTTTAATGGACAGCTTAACGCGGCCGCGGTTGTCNNGATCTGGCTGATATGTACCAGTCCGTCGGTGCCGGGCATAAAGTTGACGAAGGCGCCGAAGTCTACGATGCGGACAACTTTACCTTCGTAGATGGTACCTGGCTCTGGATCGGCAACAATGGCAGTGACTGCGTCGATAGCAGCTTGCAGGCTATCGTTGTCTTCTGAGTAAATCTTAACTGCGCCGTCGTCTGTGATATCGATGGTTGAGTTATGCTCGTCACAGAGTGAGCGAATAGTTGCACCACCTTTACCAATGACATCGCGGATCTTGTCTGGATCAATTTGCATCATGCCCATGCGAGGCGCTGATTCAGCCACTTCGTCACGACCTGCTGCAATGACCTTGTTCATCTCGTCGAGGATATACATACGGGCTTCCATAGCCTGCTCTAGGGCGATTTCCATAATCTCTTCGGTAATGCCTTCGATTTTGATATCCATCTGCAGTGCGGTGATACCAGCAGCTGTACCAGCCACTTTAAAGTCCATATCGCCCAGGTGATCTTCGTCACCGAGGATATCGGTCAGTACGGCATAGCCTTCGTCTTCTTTAACCAGACCCATGGCGATACCGGCAACTGGTGCTTTCAGAGGTACACCAGCGTCCATTAGCGCCAGGCTTGAGCCACATACAGAGGCCATTGAGCTTGAACCATTAGATTCGGTGATTTCTGATACTACGCGCATGGCGTAGGGGAAGTCTTCAACTGATGGCAGTACGGCATTGATACCGCGACGAGCCAATCGACCGTGACCTACTTCGCGACGGCTGGTGAAGCCAATCCGGCCACACTCGCCTACTGAGTAGGGAGGGAAGTTGTAGTGCAGCATAAATGGATCGTCTTTCTTGCCTTCAAGGGCGTCGATCATCTGTGCATCTCGGGTTGAACCCAGAGTAGCAGCTACGATAGCCTGCGTCTCGCCACGGGTAAACAGTGATGAACCATGTACCTTGTCGAGAATGCCTACTTCTACATTGATAGCGCGAACTTTTTTGGTGTCACGACCATCAATGCGGGGCTCACCGCGGATAATGCGGCCGCGAACAATGTTTTTCTCAAGCTTTTTGAAGGCGTCTTTCAGGTCTTCTTCTGAATGGCCGTCTTCGCTGGCCAGTTCGGCAATAGCACGATCGCGAAGACCGTTAACTGAAGCAACGCGGGCCTGCTTGTCAACGACTTGATAGGCTGCGTCCAGCTCGACGCCAACTGCTGCCTTAAGGGCATCTTTCAGCTCGGCATTTTCTTCTTCTGCCTGCCAATCCCAGCGTGGCTTGCCAGCTTCAGCAGCTAGTTCTTCGATCACGGTGATCACAGCTTGCATTTCCTGGTGGGCGAACAGTACGCCACCCAGCATGGTGTCTTCTGACAGCTCGCTGGCTTCAGATTCAACCATCAGTACTGCATCTTTAGTACCGGCAACCACCATATCCAGTGAAGAACCTTCCAACTCTGCGTAAGTTGGATTCAACAGATAACCTTGGTCTTCGGTGTAGCCTACACGAGCGCCACCTACAGGGCCGTTAAACGGTATGCCTGAGATAGACAGTGCTGCTGAGGTACCAATCATGGCGGCGATATCTGGGTCGATATTTTTCTCGGCTGACATAACAGTACAGACTACCTGTACTTCGTTTTTAAAGCCGTTGGGGAAAAGAGGACGGATTGGACGGTCGATTAGACGCGAGGTCAGTGTCTCTTTCTCATTGGGACGGCCCTCGCGCTTGAAGAAGCCACCAGGAATTTTACCTGCTGCATAGGCTTTCTCAATGTAGTGAACGCCCAGTGGGAAGAAATCCATTCCCGGCTTGGCTTCACGAGCGCCAACCACAGTACAGAGTACTGAGGTGTTGTCGATTGAACATAAAACTGCACCAGTTGCCTGTCGGGCAATGCGGCCAGTTTCCAGGGTGACGGTATGGTTGCCGTATTGAAACTTCTTAATTAAAGGAGTCATATTTTTACCTTTGTATTTTTACCAATTAGCGCCTTTTCTGCATGCCCTGTGCGCTGCTCGGGTTACTTATAGCTGCCAGTTTTGACAGCTATAAGTAACTCGATCAGCATAGATAGGGGCATAGCATAGGGGCGATTAAATTATGTGCTCTTAGAAATGAATGCGGCCCCACTTTTGAGAGGAGCCGCACCGAGAACACTTATCGACGTAAACCAAGCTTTTTAATTAACGCAGAGTAACGCGTAGCATCTTTGCCTTTTAAATAATCGAGCAACTTGCGACGCTGGTTAACCATGCGAATAAGACCACGACGTGAGTGGTGATCTTTTTTGTGATCACCAAAGTGACCCTGTAGCTTGTTAATGTTTACGGTTAGCAGTGCAACCTGTACTTCCGGTGAACCTGTGTCATTTTCGCAGGTTGCGTGTTCAGTAACGATTGCTGCTTTTTCTTCTGCACTCAGTGCCATGATACTTTCTCCAATATGCGAGTTAGTTAAATTCGGGTTGACCGCGCATACTTACAGACAACCTAACATAAATTTTTCGGGTAATTAATTCTCAACTACCAGTCTTTTCGGGGCTACTTTACCCTCTTCGGTAACTGTTCCCACACCTAAAAAGGTGCCGCCTTCGCGAAAGACGCGCACTATATCGCCTTCTTGCCCATTGCGAAAGGCCTGAGTCGACATTACTTCCTGGCCCAGCTGGAAATATCCGGCCACAATTTCGCTCAATTCCACTGCCATACGGTCAGCAACTGCTATATCCATGGGCTTTAATAGGTAATCCAGCTCCGGGGCTTCACAGCTTTCACGCAGTTTTTCCAGCTCCGGCAATGTCATGGTCTCCTGTTCAGTAAAGGGACCGGCAATATGCCGATGCAGTGCACTGACATGGGCGCCACAACCCAGGGCAGCGCCCAGATCTTCGGCCAGGGTACGCACATAGGTGCCTTTGCTGACATGTACCTCTACATCCAGCTCAGCCCGGGGACCGGGGCGGAAATCCACAATTTCATATTTGTAGATATTGATAGTACGGGCTTGGCGTTCTACCTCTATTCCCTGACGGGCTAGCTTATACAGGGGCTGGCCATTGTGCTTGAGGGCCGAATACATTGAGGGAATTTGCTGGATTTCACCGCGAAAGGCTTCTATGGCTGACTCAATCTGATTCTGGGTGAGAGTGGAGGCATCTGCTTCTGACAGAATATCGCCATCACAGTCTCCGGTTTCAGTAGCAACACCCAGCACAAAGGTGCTGCGGTAATGTTTGTCTGAGTCCAGTAAAAACTGGCTAAATTTTGTGGCTTCACCCAGACAGATAGGCAATACGCCTGTGGCCAGTGGGTCCAGGGCGCCGGTATGACCGGCTTTATTGGCATCAAAAAGATTTTTGACCCGCTGCAGCGCCTGATTAGATGAGCGATCCAGAGGTTTATTGAGCAGAAAAATACCATTAACCGAACGACCGCGATTACGTCTACGAGCCAAGTCTAGCTTTCCTCGCTATCCGACTCGGCTGCCGCAGGGGTCTCTTTGGAGACAGCCAGATCAATTAGGGCAGACAGATGCTGACCACGGCGGCCAGTCTCATCATAAAAGAAGTTGAGTTTGGGTGTAATGCGCAGTTTGATGCTTGAGGCCAGCAGTTTGCGCAGATAGCCAGAGGCGCCATTGAGTGCAGTAATGCCCTGATCAATCTCATCCTGACTGCGTTCACCGACAAAGCTGATATGGATTTTGGCGTAGGCCAGGTCGCGGCTGATATCTACATCAGTAACGCTGAGCATACCCACTCTGGGGTCACGAACATTGTCGCGTATCAGTACTGCCAGCTCTTGTTGCACAGCATCTGATACTCGCTCAGCTCTGGTAAATTCTCTTGGCATCTATATCCTGGCCGCTATTACAGCGTGCGCTGTACCTGAGTAACATCATAGACTTCAATCAGGTCACCGGCCTTAACATCGTTGTAGTCCTTAACACCGATACCACATTCCATACCATTGCGCACATCTGCTGCTTCGTCTTTAAAGCGGCGCAGTGATTCCAGCTCGCCCTGATAGATAACCACATCGTCTCTCAGTACACGGATTGGCTTGTTGCGATAGACCGTACCCTCGACCACCATGCAGCCGGCAATAGCGCCAAACTTGGGTGAGCGGAATACATCGCGCACTTCGGCAATACCCACAATCTCTTCTCTGGTTTCTGGTGCCAGCATGCCAGACAGGGCCTGCTTTACTTCGTCGAGAAGGTTGTAGATAACGCTGTAATAGCGCACTTCAATCTCTTCTTTCTCTGCCAGCGCTCGGCCAGCTCCACCAGCACGAACATTAAAGCCCAGAACAATGGCGCCAGTAGTCAGTGCCAGGTTGATATCTGATTCGGTAATACCGCCCACACCTGAGGCCACAATATCTACAGCCACTTCATCGGTGGCAAAATCATTTAACGCGCTATTGATAGCTTCGAGAGAGCCCCGCACATCAGTTTTAACGATAAGGTTGAGCTTATTGACCTGCTCGGCACCCATATCGGTAAACATATTTTCTAGTTTAGCGGCCTGCTGTCGCGACATACGCTCATGGCGAGATTTGGTGGTGCGTAACTCGGCAATTTCTTTGGCCTTGCGCTCATCGGCAACCACAAAGAACTCGTCACCGGCATTAGGGGCTTCATCCAGACCCAGTATTTCTACTGGAATAGAGGGGCCAGCTTCCATAGTAGGCTGCTTGGCTTCGTCGGTCATGGCGCGAATCTTACCCACGCTCTCACCGGCCAGCATAAAGTCACCTTTGCGCAATGTACCCAGCTGAACCAGTGCAGTAGCTACTACACCGCGGCCCTTATCAATACGGGATTCAACAATTACACCCCGAGCAGGAACATCTACCGGCGCGGTTAATTCCAATAATTCCGACTGCAGCAGCACTGCCTCAAGAAGCTCATCAATGCCGTCGCCTGTTTGCGCCGACACTTTGATAAACTGAGTATCGCCACCCCATTCTTCCGGGATCACATCTTTAGCCGCTAATTCTGTGGTAACACGCTCGGGATCAGCGCCCTCTTTATCCATTTTATTGATCGCAATAACTATGGGCACACCAGCGGCGCGGGCATGTTGAATCGCCTCTTCAGTCTGGGGCATCACACCATCATCGGCGGCTACTACCAGAATCACCACGTCGGTACTCTGGGCGCCACGGGCACGCATTGCCGTAAAGGCAGCGTGTCCGGGAGTGTCCAGGAATGTGACCATGCCCTTGGGCGTGTCTACATGATAGGCACCAATATGCTGGGTAATACCGCCGGCTTCGCCAGAGGCAACCCGAGATTTTCTGATGTAGTCCAGCAGCGAAGTCTTGCCATGGTCTACATGGCCCATCACTGTGACTATAGGAGCTCTGGGTGAGTCGCCACCTTCAGATTCCATGGTTTCAAACTGTTTGGTCAACTCATCTTCGACAGTTTCATCTTTGGCTGCTGTAGGGGTATGACCTAATTCTTCAACCACTAGAAATGCGGTTTCCTGATCAATAACCTGATTGATATTGGCCATAACACCGAGTTTCATCAGCTCCTTGATTACGGCACCAGATTTAATCGCCATACGCTGAGCCAGATCACCGACGGTGAGTTCCTCAGGAATAGCGACCTCTAATATCTTTTTCTCAACCGGGCGCTGGAAAGTGTGCTTGTTGTCGACTTTGAGAGCCACGAAATTGGAACGCAGGCGACCTTTTCTGCCGCGCTCATCCATGCCGTCATCCAACTGCAGGCGGCCTTTCTTCTTGCCGCCTTTACCCAGAGGCTTCTTGACTGTCTTCTTGCCCAGTTTATCTTCATCATCTATGGGCTTGCCATGACGACGGCCTTTATCATGCACAGGCTCTGAGGCTGGTATTGCCTTGGTGGGTTTGGCGGCTTTTTTGGCCTCGCCACTTTCAAGAGCAGAGGCGGCTTCTGCAGCTTTACGAGTCTCTTCTTCAAGCTTGGTTTTAGCGGCTTCGTCGGCCGCAGCTTTGGCTTCAACTTCTGCCTTGCGCCGATTTTGAATAGCGTTTTGACGCTTTTCTTCTATATCATCAATGCCTGTACTTTTCGCCAGCTTGACCTCGGCGGCAGCCTCGTCGTCCGGCGCCACCTCTTCGATTATCTCCTCTACCTCAGCTGCTGCCTGTGCGGCGACTTCCTCAAGGCGAGCTTTTTCTTCAGCTTCTGCTGCAGCCTGAGTTTCTAACTCCTCGTCACTGCGCTTGACGTAGGTACGCTTTTTGCGCACTTCGATGTTAACGGTTTTGCGATTACCGGATTTCAATGTGCTGACAGTCTTGCGTCGCAATGTAATTTTGTTCGGCTCTGCAGAGCTAGCACCGTGCAGGCTCTTTAAATAGGCCAGCAGTGTTTGCTTTTCTTCATCAGAGACGGTGGCCTCTGCGGAGCCGTGGCTTAGCCCGGCCTCTTTCATTTGCATTAGCAAACGATCGACAGATGCGCCTACGGTTTTTGCCAGTTCACTTACTGTAACTTCAGCCATTACTTTTCCTCTATTCCCGCTCGACTAATTACTCGCCTTGCTCTTCTGCAAACCAAGGTGCACGAGCAGTCATAATCAATGCTGCTGCTTTCTCTTCATCCATACCATCGATATCCATCAGATCATCTACGGCCTGCTCGGCCAGATCTTCCATGGTGATAATACTCTTTGCTGTCAACTTATATGCCAGTTCCGAATCCATTCCCTCCATGGTCAGAAGATCCTCAGCGGGCTGCACATTGGTAAGCTGCTCTTCGCTGGCCAGTGCCATGGTTAACAGGGCATCCTTGGCGCGAGCGCGCAATTCTTCAGCAATATCTTCATCAAAACCTTCAATTGCACTCATTTCCTCCAAGGGAACATAGGCAACCTCTTCAATACTGGTAAAGCCCTCTTCCACCAGTACAACGGCCACATCTTCATCTACATCCAATGCAGTCATCAGGCTCTCAACAAAGTTTGATGACTCAGCTTCATGCTTCTGCTGGGCATCTTCAATGGTCATAATGTTGATATTCCAGCCTGTGAGCTCAGAGGCCAGACGCACATTCTGCCCGCCCTTACCAATTGCCTGAGCCAGATTTTCGTCGTTTACGGCAACATCCATTGTGTTGGTATCTTCGTCGACCACAATAGACTCAACCTCTGCAGGAGCCATGGCATTGATGACCAGCTGGGCTGGGTTGTCGTCCCAGAGCACGATATCAACACGCTCGTCATCCAGATCATTGGAGACGGCCTGTACTCGTGCACCGCGCATACCCACACAGGCACCTACAGGATCGATACGGGCATCTTTACTTTTTACAGCGATCTTGGCGCGCTGGCCTGGATCACGGGCCGCACCTTTAATTTCGATAATTCCTTCAGCGATTTCCGGGACTTCGATCTGGAATAGCTGGATTAGCATTTCTGGCGCTGCACGGGAAACCATCAACTGAGGGCCGCGAGTCTCTTCGCGAATAGCTGTTAAAATAACCCGAGTACGATCATTGATACGGAAGATTTCTCGACCAACCAACTCTTCGCGAGGCAACATGCCTTCGGCATTTTCGCCAAAGTCTACAACTATATGGTCGCGGGTCACTTTTTTGACTGTACCACTGAGCAGCTCGCCAACACGGTGACGGAAACGATTAATAATCAGCTCACGCTCGGCATCTTTAACCCGCTGAACAATCACCTGCTTGGCAGTCTGCGCAGCGATACGGCCAAAGGCGATGTTTTCAACAGTCTCTTCGTAGGTATCACCCACTTTAAGTGTTGGATCCTGCTCGATTGCCTCTTCAGTGGTGAACTGGGTACCCAGCTCTGCCATCTCATCGTCGGCAACCACGTCCCACCAGCGGTACGACTGATAATCACCTGTCTCGCGGTCAATAACCACCCGAATATTAGCGCCTTCTTCGTAGCGCTTCTTAGTGGCCATGGCCAGTGCCTGCTCAATTGCTTCAAAAATAATCCCCTGATCCACACCTTTTTCGTTGGATACAGCTTCAGCAACCATTAAAATTTCTTTACTCATTGTTCAAACTCCACATGCCTCAAAAGCGAGGAACCACGTTAGCCTTCTCTATGCCTTCAACCGGAAACAGAAACTCATGATCTGTTGCCACCACAATAATTTCGTCACCATCGACTCCTGTTAGCCGACCTTTAAAATTACGCCTTCCCTCGTAGGGGAACCTCAGGCGCAACGAAATATCTTCGCCTATAAACTGCTCGTACTGACTGAGCTCGTAAAGAGGCCTATCCATACCTGGCGAGGACACTTCTAAAATGTACTCACCATTAATAACATCTTCTACATCCAGTACCGCACTCGACTGCCGACTCACTCGCTCGCAGTCCTCGATACCTACAGCTCCCCCTGCGCGATCTATATAAATGCGCAGCAGCTTGGTCTTGCCACCAGCCTGTAACTCCAGACCCCAGAGCTCGCAACCCAGAGCTTCGATCACTGGCTGCAACAGCTGTCTTAACTTTATATCGGCAACAGCCATGGGTAACTCCTACAAACAAAAAATGGGCCAGTGGCCCATTTTTTCAACTGCTAAAGAAAAGCCCCAAAATGGGGCTCCTCGATTTGCGCCGGACCCGACGCGAATTTTCTTAGTAGAAACCTGAATCAAGCCAAGATCAACAGGAGCTCCTTTTTCTACTGGGTAATGCAAGCATAGTCAAAAAACTCTGCAAGTACATTACCTTTTGTGTCAGTAATCTTCTCAGAACAAAATCCTGCGAAAATTGGTAGCGGGAGCTGGATTTGAACCAACGACCTTCGGGTTATGAGCCCGACGAGCTACCAGACTGCTCCATCCCGCACCGACACAGCGCTTTAGTCTTTAAACCGCCCTCTTGAAGAGGACGCGCATTATAGGTAGAGGGCTTAGCTAGGTCAACAACGCAGAGGCAATCATCTGGTTTTATTTACGCTGAGCAACAATATACTCATAGGCGGTTTGAATCTCCTGGGTGCGCTCGGTCGCCAACTTGACCATATCTTCCGGCATACCCTGGCCAATCAGCTTATCTGGGTGATTTTCACTGATCAATTTGCGATAGGCCTTTTTAACCTGTCCATCAGTACTGGATGCCTTTACCCCCAGTGCCCTGTAGGCAGAATCTAACTGGCTCTGAGTATCTGGACGCTGAGATTGATAACCCGAGTCCCTGAACTGGGACTGGGCCTTAATCATTTCAATAAACTTTTTAAACAGTGATGGAGAGAAGCCCAGGTGCCTGGCCACGGTTTGCAAAACATCCTGCTCTGCCGAATGCAACTCGCCATCAGCCATAGCCAGAGCCAGCAAATAATTAAGCAGTGATCGCTTGAGATTATTTTGGCGGCCACAGACAGAATTAAATCTGCTCATGGTCTGGTCGACAGAAAAATCGGTTTTACTACCCTGCTGAAACAGCTCAATAGCAGCGCGGCGACTGCTGGCATCCAGGCCCATATTGCCCATAAGCGCTTCTGCCTGGGCAATTTCTACCCTGGATATACGCCCATCAGACTTAGCTAAATGACCCAACAGAGAAAATAAGGTCTCAAAATAGGTGCTGCGAATAAGCGCCTGCTCCTGACCAGACATAGGCTTGAGAACGCCGCCCAGACCCTTATCAAATTGATGGCCAACAAACACACCCAACAGCGAGGTGAAAGGGCCCGCCACCATAAAACCAATCAGCCCACCAATAATTTTGCCTGTTATCAAGAACCCTGCTCCCCAGCTAATTTTTCTGCCTGCTGGCGAAGTATAAACTTCTGCACCTTACCTGTGGAGGTTTTAACTATATTCTCAAAGACAAATTGGCGGGGCACCTTAAAGCTCGCCAAATGCTGCTTGCACCAATGGGTCAGATCATCTGCCGATGTCTCTGCCCCGGCCGCCAACTCAATAAAGGCACAGGGCGTTTCGCCCCATTTAGTGTGAGGCATGGCCACCACGGCGGCTGAGGCTACCCTGGGGTGCTTATGCAGCACCTCTTCGATTTCGATAGAGGAGATATTCTCACCCCCGGAAATAATAATATCTTTGGAGCGATCCTTGAGCTGTATATAACCGTCGGGATAGACCACGGCCAGATCTCCAGAGTGGAACCAGTCTCCAGCAAAAGCTCGCTCAGTGGCCTGCTGATTTTTTAGATACCCTTTCATCACCACATTGCCGCGGAACATGACCTCGCCCAGGGTTTCGCCATCTCTGGGCACTGGGGTCATAGTCTCAGGGTCAAGTACATCCAACTCTTCGAGGGCATGGTAGCGAACCCCCTGGCGGGCCTTTAGTGCCGCCTGCTCTGATGCAGGCAACCCATCCCAGTCAGAATGCCAGTCATTGACCACCGCTGGACCATAGACTTCGGTTAAACCATAGAGATGGGTGACATTAAATTCAGCTTCACGCATATCCGAGAGCACCGATTCCGGTGGAGGTGCAGCAGCGGTGAAAAATTCCACGGCCTTTGTCAGCGGACGTTTGTGCTCTGCATCAGCAGCAAGGATGGTCGACATAACTACAGGNNATATGGGTGCCATTGACCGCAGACATTGTCCAGGGGAAACACCAGCCATTGCAGTGGAACATGGGCAGGGTCCAGAGATAGACCGCATGCTTGGGTATAGAAGCGGTAATTGCATTGCCCTGAGCCAACAGGCAGGCGCCGCGATGATGGTACACCACTCCCTTGGGGTCTCCTGTGGTGCCAGATGTATAGTTGAGGCTTATAGCATCCCATTCAGTCTCAGGCATCAACCAGGGGAAGTCTGCATCACCTGAGGACAGCAATATTTCGTAATCATGGCTACCCAGCCTTTCTCCCACCTGTGGAAAAACCATATCCTGATAATCGATAACCAGAGGCTCAACCTCAGCTATTTGCAGGGCGGTGCCCATAGTTTCAGAAAAGGCCGTATCTGTAATCAGTACCTGAGACTCTGCATGATCCAGTTGAAAGGCAATTACTGCGCCATCCAGCCGGGTATTCATACTGTGCAACACGGCGCCACACATAGGGATCGCATAATGAGCCTCCAGCATAGCTGGCGTATTGGCCAGCATCACTGAGACTGTGTCACCACGCCCTATGCCGCGAGCGGCCAATACTGAGGCAAGCTGTCGGCAGCGACCATAAAAAACGCTGTAGCTGATCTGCAATTCACCATAGATCACTGCTATATGATCGGGGAAAACGCTAGCCGCGCGCTCTAGAAAGGCCAGAGGAGTCAGGGGCTGGTAATTAGCCGGTTGTTGGTCGAGGTCGCGATCATAGATACTGGCCATGAATTTAATTATCTGTCTTGCCAGTCTGGCGCGCGTTTTTCAATAAATGCACCTATACCCTCTTGCGCATCCTGCCTGAGCATATTGTCCACCATCACCTCGGATGCATGGATATAGGCCTCCTCGAGGGGCATTTCTGCCTGCTCATAAAATGCCCGCTTGCCCACTGCCAGAGTCATACTGGATTTGGCGGCAATTTTGTCTGCCATAGCCATGGTCTGTTCGGTCAGCGCTTCGGCGCTGAAACACTGGTTAATTAAACCGATTTGCTGGGCTTTCTCAGCGCTGACCATATCTCCAGTCAACAGCATTTCCATAGCATGTTTGTTGCTGACATTGCGCGACAGAGCCACCATAGGAGTGGAACAAAAAAGACCTATATTCACACCGGGAGTCGCAAACAGCGCCGAATCTGCAGCCATGGCCAGATCGCAGCTGGCGACTAACTGACAGCCCGCTGCTGCGGCTACAGTGGCCACTTCTGCAATCACCGGCTTGGGATTGCGCACAATCAGCTGCATTAATGAGGCACAGGTATCGAACAGGGCCTTGAAGTAGGCCTTGCCATTATCTTCCCCGGATCTAGCGGCGGTAATCTCTTTAAGGTCATGGCCTGCACAGAACGCGGGGCCATTGGCAGCAAGCACAATCACCCGCACTGAGGGGTCGAGAGCGGCCTTAGCAAAGGCATCAGAGAGCTGCGCCAGCATGGTTTCGGACAGTGCATTGCGGCGCTTCTGATCATTTAATGTCAGTCTGAGAATGCCCCCGGCCATTTCACTGAGCAAAATATCACTTTCTACCTGATCTCCCATAGTCGCCTCTCTGCTCGGAGCATCTGAATTTATTATTATTTCTGGATCTGAACTAAGCCTCTATTCCAGTCCAATAGGGTTTGGTTAATTCTATCTTTGGACAGCGATCCATCACAACCTTAATACCGGCGGCCTCTGCCAACTCGGCAGCCTGTTGATTGCGTATTTCAAGCTGCATCCAGACCACATTGGCGCCGATAGAGATCGCCTCTTGAGTCACACCCAGAGCCGCCTCTGATGAGCGAAATATTTCAACCATATCTATGGGTTGCTCTATGCAGGCAAGGGACTCGTAGCAGAGCTGACCTAGGATGGTATTGCCGGCTTCTCGGGGGTTAACCGGGATCATGTTATAACCGGCCGCAAGCAGTGCTTCCATGCACAGATAGCTATCGCGCTCCGGGCGCGGACTAGCACCCACCAGAGCTATGGTTTTAACCTCGGTGAGTATCTGCTTGAGATAGGCGTCCGCATAGTTGTCGTGATTGATAGCAATACCTACTTGTTATTTTTGTCAGGCTTTGGCCGCTATGGCTTTTTTAGGGTCATAAAATGGCTTTGGCACAACCTTAACAGAGCGACGCCCAAAGGGGGTGACTATCTCTGCTTCGGTATCCAGAGCACTAAAGTCGATACTGACAATAGCCAGAGCAATATTAGTCTGCAGTCGCGGCGAGTAAATCGCTGAGGTGACACAACCAATCTGCTCTGAACCCACAATAATTGGCCAGAATTCATTGTTGGCGCCGGTCAGCGGCTCGCCATCAATTTCTAACCCCACCTGTTTGCGGCTTACACCCTGCTCGGCAATTTTGGTAAGCGCAGCCTTGCCAATAAAGTCAGCTTCCATTTCCAGATCTACCAAACGATCAAGCCCCAGCTCAAAGGGGTTGGTATGACTGTCCATATCCGCATGATAGGACAGCATGCCTCCCTCGATGCGACGGATAGCTGAGGTATGTCCGGGCTGCAAACCAAAGGCCTGACCTGCCTGCATAATTCGCTCCCACAGCTCATCGCCGCGACTGCCATCACGCAGATATATTTCATAACCCAGCTCACTGGACCAGCCGGTGCGAGAGATAATCAGCGGCATGCCATCAAGTTCAAAATCAGCAAACCAGTAGTAGCGTAAATCGTTAATTCGATCGCCAAACAGGGCCTGCATAATCTCGCCAGATCTGGGTCCCTGCAGCTGCAGTGGGGACACATCTGGCTCACAGATGTCTACATCAAGACCGGATGTCACGGCCACTCCCTGGGCCCAGAGCAAAATATCGCTATCTGCCAGAGACAGCCAAAAGTGATTTTCAGCCAGGCGCAGCAGTATGGGGTCATTGAGAATACCGCCCTGGGCATTGGTAATCAGCACATATTTGCACTGTCCTACAGCGCAGTTAGACAGGTTGCGAGGGGTTAACATCTGTACAAATTTAGCTGCGTCTGGCCCGGTGATCTCGACCTGTCTTTCGACAGCCACATCACTCAGAGTCGCGCCGTTAATCAGGTTCCAAAAGTTTTGCTCCGGATCACCAAAATCCCGGGGGATATACATATGGTTATAGACAGAAAACCCCGCCGCGCCCCAGCGCAGCGTGGCATCAAAATAGGGTGACTTGCGAATTTGTGTGCCAAAACCAAAGGCTTTGGACTCAGACGTTTTTGAGGTTGTCTTCATAACCATTGCTCTAAATATTTGTGAATGAAATTTCCGGCATTCTGTTCCTAAGTTAGCGTTGATGCTTTTGAACCTGCGACAAAAACGTACAGCAATACGACAGGGATAAATTTGGATAAAAAGACTGTTTTTAGGTGCGGAAAACGAAAAAAGCCCCGCTTAACGGAGCTTTTAAGTCGACAGCAATAATGATGTTGAATATTTAGTGGTGCGGACGGGGGGACTTGAACCCCCACAACCGAAGTTACCAGCCCCTCAAGCTGGCGCGTCTACCAATTCCGCCACGTCCGCATGACTAAATTAAAATCTTTGCTCTAGAACCGCTTATTCCGCCGGGATTGACGGAAGGTCATCCGAAGACAGATCATCAACCGAATCCACATTGGGGAGATCGGTTTCCAGAATAGATTCCATGGGAATCGCCTGCAGTTCCGGCAGCAATTCTTCATCAACCACTGTCTTGTTTTTGGCGATCAGTGCCAGGCTGACACTGGTGACAAAAAAGATGGTCGACAATATCGCTGTCATTTTGCTAAAAAAGTTCCAGCCGCCGCCACTGCCAAATACGGTCTGTGATGCCCCTGAACCAAATGAGGCCCCGGCTTCAGCACCCTTGCCCTGTTGCAGCAAAATCAGGCCTATCAGGCCAATGGCTACCACAAAGTGAAATATTAAAATAATCTGTTCCATTACTGTTGCTCGATCAGTTGTTGTGCAATATTTAAAAAACCATCTGCCTCTAAAGAGGCTCCACCAACCAGACCACCATTGATATCGGGCTGGCCAAATAATTGGCGCGCATTGTCGCCATTAACACTGCCTCCGTAAAGCAAGCTAGTATCAAGGCCTTCAACACCAAGCTGGGCACGGATACCATCGTGAACCTGCTGGGCCTGCTGCGGGCTGGCTGTCTCACCTGTGCCTATAGCCCAAACTGGCTCGTAGGCAATAACCGCACCGCAAACGCTTTTTAGACCTGCCAGGTCAACTACCGCAGTGATCTGTTCTGCCACTACAGCCATGGTCTGGCCTTGCTGGCGCTGCTGCAATGTCTCGCCAACACAGAGTATGGGTATTAAACCCGCTGCCTGTGCCGCGACAAATTTCTCTGCCACACAGCTGTTGCCTTCGCCAAACTCTGTGCGTCGTTCAGAGTGACCAACGAGCGCATACTTGCAACCCAGATCACTGAGCATGGTGGCAGAAATCTCGCCGGTAAAGGCGCCACTATCATATTGCGAGAGGTTTTGTGCACCGATCGCTATATTGCTTCCTGCCAGGGTTGATGCCACTGTGGAGATATGCACAGCCGGTGGAAAAATAACCATCTCCACAGAGCTTTTATCAGTCCATTGGCCCGCCAATTGACTGGCTAACTGAGCCGCCGATTCAACTGTGCCATGCATTTTCCAATTACCCGCTATCATCGGATTTGCCATCCTAGTCACTCCTTTTGGAGGGGCCTTTCAAACGGGCGTGAATGCTACCCGACAAAGGGCTAAGTTACAACCGGGAATACGTCTTTTGGCATGCAGTCAACAGCTTAGCCAACCTGCTGTTGAACGGTTTTTGCCAGACTATCTACCAGCTTATCGACCAAGCCCTGATCTTCGCCCTCTACCATTACTCTGATTAGGGGTTCTGTACCCGAGGGGCGCAGTAAAACGCGACCTCGGCCGGCAAGTTCAGCCTCGGCGGCGGCCACTGCATCGTTAATGACCTGATTACCGCTGATATCGACTTTTTTCGACAGTCGCACATTGATCATGGTCTGGGGAAATTTAGTCATGCCTGTTTTTAACTCGGCCAGGGTGCTGCCACTGTCTGCGAGTGCCAATACCACCTGCAAAGCGGCGACAATGCCATCCCCTGTGCTGTTGAGGTCGCTGCACAGAACATGGCCCGATGCCTCACCGCCCAGTTCCCAGTTATTGGCTTTTAATGCTTCGACCACATAGCGATCACCTACTTTGGTTCTCTCAAAGGGGATGTCCAAATCTTTAAGGGCCAATTCCAGACCCAGATTGCTCATCTGTGTACCCGCAACACCTCTGCAGTTGCCTTTGGCCCGACGATGCTGAGCAATTATGTAGATCAGCTCATCGCCATCGACAATTTCTCCATTGCCATCAACAAACAGTACGCGATCACCATCGCCATCAAAGGCGACACCAAAATCCGCCTCCTCATCGAGCACTGCCTGTTGCAGGCCGTCCATATGAGTCGAGCCGCACTGTTCATTGATATTAAAACCATTGGGGGCATTGCCCATGGCTATAGTCTTGGCACCCAGCTCCTTAAAGACGCGGGGGCCAGCATGGTAAGTGGCGCCATTGGCGCAGTCGACCACAATTTTGAGACCAGTCAAATCAAAGCCTGCGGGCAATGTGCCCTTACAAAACTCGATATAGCGGCCAGTGGCATCGCTCAGGCGCCGGGCCTTACCCAGGTGGTGGGAGCTATTGGTTACCAGCGGCTCATCCATCAGCGCTTCGATTTCCAGCTCGACTTGATCAGGTAATTTATAACCATCAGCGGCAAAGAATTTGATTCCGTTATCTTCGACCGGGTTGTGGGAGGCACTGATCACAATGCCAGCCGCTGCCCGAAAGGTTCTGGTGAGGTAGGCAATGGCCGGGGTCGGCATGGGACCCAGCATATCTACGTCAACGCCAGCGGCTACCAGACCAGCCTCCAGAGCCGACTCAAACATATAGCCGGAGACTCTGGTGTCTTTGCCAATCAGCACGCGTTTTTTACCCTGAGTATGGCGAGTAAGTACAGTACCAGCCGCCCAGCCCAGCTTGAGCATAAAGTCTGCGGTGACTGGGTACTCTCCGACTCTGCCACGAATTCCATCGGTACCAAAATATTTTCTGGTCATGATATTGCGATTTCCTTACAGCTACTCTGTTGCCAAACGCTGAGCGCCTGGACGGTTTCTTTGACATCATGGACCCGAAGTATCAGTGAACCCCGGGCTGCCGCCAACTGCTGTGCGGCCAAAAGCGCCATGGTAACACTTCCTATAAGACGATTATCCACATCCGAATTTAATATCTGTCCGATCATGGATTTTCGCGACACCCCCACCAGGATCGGATGGCCTTCACCAGCCAGCTGGCCCAGCCCATTGAACAGAGCCAGGTTATGCTCCAGGGTCTTGCCAAACCCAAACCCTGGATCCAGTAGAATCTGCTCAGAGCTTAGTCCCGCAGACAGGCAAGTCTGTTTGCGCTGCTGCAAAAACTCGACGACCTCTGCAACCACATCATGATACTGGGGGTTGGCCTGCATACTTTGCGGCTGATTTTGCATATGCATCAAACAGACTGGCAATTGACAATCGACCGCGGCCTGCAGTGCGCCCTCGCGCTGCAATGCCCGCACATCATTGATTAAACTCGCCCCCGCTGCGGCCGCCTCATTGATTACCTGCGCTGTACTGGTATCCACTGAAACAATGACATCAAAACGACTGGTTACGGCTTCAATAATTGGAATCACTCGCTGCAATTCCTGGTCTACAGATACAGGCTTGGCACCTGGCCTGGTGGATTCACCGCCTATATCAATAATATCCGCACCATCGGCGAGCATGGTTTCGATGGCCTGCAGCGTTTTACTCTGATCTATGCGACCGCTGGAATACAGCTGGCCACCATCGGAAAAAGAGTCGGGAGTTGCATTGACAATACCCATCACGGCGGGACGGGATAGATCTAGGGTTTTGTTACCGCACTTCAGTTCTGCCATAAAAATTGCGCCGTAAAATCTAAAAAACCTCGATGCTCAGGGAGCGCCGAGGTTTGGTATTGAGACTGGAATTAAATATCCTCTACCGGGCCACCGATCGGATCTCCATCCTTTGCATCAGCTTCTTTTACGTCTGCCTGCTTACTCGCCTGACCATTGCCTCCGGGGTTATTATCAGAATCATTGTCATCCCACTGTTTGGGTGGGCGTACCTTAATGCGATTCATCAGATCATCTACCTGATCTGCATCAATGGTTTCATACTCCATCAGCGCATCTTTCATAGCTTCGAGAATATCGCGATTGTCTTCCAGCAGCTTGGTGGCGGTGCTGTAGGCATCGTTCAAAATAAGGCGCACTTCCTGATCGATCTCGCGAGAAGTATCTTCAGAATAATGAGTATTGCCTCCACCAGGTGCCTGGGACTCATCTTCACCATAGAGCACCGGGCCCATTTTTTCATTGAGACCCCATTTGGTGACCATATTGCGCGCCATCTGGGTGGCTCGCTCAATATCATTGGAGGCTCCGGTGGTCACAGCATCGATGCCTCCCACCAATTCCTCGGCAATACGGCCACCAAACAGACTGCATAGCTGACTGTTAAGTTGACGCCGATTCATGCTGTAACGATCTTCTTCCGGCAGATACTGGGTAACGCCCAGTGCTCTGCCGCGGGGGATAATAGTGACCTTGTGCACTGGGTCATGCTCTGGGACCAGACGTCCGATAATGGCATGGCCGGCCTCATGGTAGGCGGTGTTGGTTTTTTCTTTCTCCGACATCACCATAGAGCGTCTCTCGGCGCCCATCATAATTTTGTCCCGCGCTTTTTCGAACTCTTCCATGGTCACAACGCGCCGGTTGGAGCGAGCGGAAAACAGTGCCGCTTCATTAACCAGGTTGGCCAGATCTGCACCTGAGAAACCTGGGGTGCCGCGGGCCAAAATACTCAACTCAATGGACTCATCCAGTGGTACTTTGCGAGCATGGACTTTAAGAATCTGTTCGCGGCCACGGATATCAGGAAGACCTACATAGACCTGACGATCAAATCTACCCGGACGCAACAGGGCTTTATCTAGGACATCTGGTCGGTTGGTAGCAGCAATAACAATGACGCCTTCGTTGCCTTCAAAGCCATCCATCTCCACCAGCAGCTGATTCAATGTCTGTTCGCGCTCATCGTTGCCGCCGCCATAACCACCGCCACGATGGCGACCTACGGCATCGATTTCATCGATAAAGATAATGCAGGGAGCCTGTTTTTTGGCCTGCTCGAACATATCGCGCACGCGAGAGGCACCCACACCCACAAACATCTCGACAAAGTCAGAACCTGAGATTGAGAAAAATGGCACCTTGGCCTCACCGGCAATAGCTTTGGCCAACAGGGTTTTACCTGTTCCGGGGGGGCCAACCATGAGCACGCCTTTGGGGATTCGGCCACCGAGGCGCTGAAACTTGCTGGGGTCGCTGAGGAATTCAACCAGTTCACCCACATCTTCTTTAGCTTCATCTACACCTGCCACATCGGCAAAGGTGGTGTTAATCTGATCGCCGGTAAGCAGTTTGGCCTTGCTTTTACCAAAGCTCATGGGGCCACCTTTGCCGCCACCACCGCCCTGCATCTGGCGCATAAAGAACACGAAAATCGCCAGTATCAGCAGAATAGGGAATGCTGCTACCAACAGCTGTGAGATAAGGCTTGGTGTCTCTGGCTCCTTGCCCACCACTTTGACGCTGTGATTGAGCAGGTCATCCATCAGACCCGGGTCCTGCACATTGGGACGCACAGTTCTGAATTTACTGCCATCGCGGCGCTCACCTTCGATAATAAGCCCGTCAATGGAAATGCTGGAGACACGCTCATTCTGCACTTCCAGCACAAAGTCTGAGTAATCCAGGCTGTTATCGACCGGTTGCGGTGTGAAGCTATTAAACACCGACATTAGAATCGCGGCTAATACCACCCACACAATTAAATTCTTCGCCAAATCGTTCAAAACATTTTCCTCTCTAGTTGGCCTTCAGGCCCTTGGCAACCAGATACACCTCTCGAGACTTGGCCCGGGACGCATCTGGTTTTTTTAAACTCATTGTATTAAACACAGTTCTAACATGGCGCACAAACTGATCAAAACCCTCGCCCTGAAATAGTTTGGCAATAAATACACCTTCGGGTTTCATTATCTGACCCGTTAAATCGATAGCCAGTTCTGCTAAATGCATCATCGCGGGCTGATCAACGGCCTTCGCTCCTGTTAAATTGGGGGCCATATCCGAAATTACAAGGTCTACGGGGCGATTTCCTATCACCGACAACAGCTGATCAAAAACCTCCTGTTCAGTAAAATCTCCCTGAATAAAATCTACTCCGGCTATGGGATCCATGGGCAGAATATCCAGCGCATGCACCCTGCCCTCGTGTCCCACCATCCTGGCCGCCACCTGGGACCAGCCGCCCGGTGTGGAACCCAGATCTACCACAGTCATTCCAGGGCGAATCAGACGGGTTTTTTCGACAATCTCCAGTAGTTTATAGCTGGCGCGAGATCGATAACCATCCTTCTGTGACTGCATGACATAAGGATCATTGACATGCTGTTTTATCCAACTCCGATTTTTAGATTTCGCCATGGGGTCGTTTTCGCTAGAATGCGCAGCCTACTTACTACGGCCGACCATTATGACAAGTATCAACGCAGATAAGAAACATTTACGACGCCTGGGTCATAATCTCAAGCCAGTGGTGACCATTGCCGGAAAAGGTCTCTCGGAAAATGTGGGCGCCGAGATTGAACGCGCGCTGGCCGATCATGAACTGATCAAGGTCAAGCTATCGGTGGGCGATCGCGAGGCCAAAAAGGCGATTACCGGGCAGATCTGTGAACAATTCGACGCTCTGCTGGTTCAGTCTATTGGGCATATTATCCTGCTATACCGCAATGCACAGAAGCCAAATCCAAAATTATCTAACCTGCTGCGCCCATAAGTGACGCAATTGAGGGCGCAGGGACCCCTGTGTCATAATCACCGGTCTAAACGGGGAATTCGCTGTGCTGAGCAAACAAACGACAGACTGGATATTTAATTTTATCGGCAAGCCGGTACTGGTGGGGTTATTTGTCGCCTTTATGCTGATGCTGGTTTTTCCTGAGTTCCGCAACCAGCCCGCCGACGAGATAGCTGTTGAGGAAACCCGCCAGAATGCTCAGCCTGGCAACTGGTCTGGCCCGGTATCCTATTCTGCAGCTGTCAGTCGAGCCGCACCCGCGGTAGTCAATATTTATACCCGCAAGGTCGCCCGCGGCACTCCCCATCCACTGCTCAATGACCCCTTTTTTAGGCGTCTGTACAATCTCCAGCAGCAGCGAATTCAGTCCTCTCTGGGGTCTGGGGTAATTATGCAGGACGATGGCTTTGTAGTGACCAACTTCCATGTGGTTGATGATGTGGATGAGATTCTGGTGTTGCTCTACGACGGCCGCGAAGTACCGGCTGTGGTTGTGGGCACAGATCCAGAAACGGATCTGGCGGTACTCAAAATCAACGCAACTCAGCTACAGCCTATCTCAGTCGGGGAACCAACCCAGGCGAAAATTGGCGATGTGGTGCTGGCCATAGGCAATCCCTATGGCGTTGGCCAAACCGTGACTCAGGGTATTGTCAGTGCCACCGGGCGCAATGGTCTTGGGCTCAACACCTTTGAAAACTTTATTCAGACCGACGCCGATATTAATCCCGGCAATTCTGGCGGCGCTCTGGTGGATGCCTATGGCAATCTGCTGGGTGTCAATACCGCTAAGATCAACCGCAATGGTTCCGCCGGTATCAGCTTTGCCATTCCCGCAGATGCAGTAGAAAAGGTGCTTAAAGATATTATTCAATACGGCCGTGTGGTTCGCGGCTGGCTGGGCATGGAGGCGCTACCCCTGACTCCACAGTTCGCCAAACAGCTCAACCTGCGTATTACTAATGGCCTGCTGGTGCAGTCCATTGTCAATGGCGGACCAGCTTACAGTGCCAACATTCGCCCTGGGGATATTGTAGTTACAATCAATGGAATCTCGGTGACTGATCGCCACAGCAGCATCAGCCAGATTGCCGAAGTAATGCCCGGCAAACCTATTGAGCTGGGTATTCTGCGCAGCGGGCAAACCTTTGAAGTCACGGCTGTCGCTGGCTCACGCCCTTCCATCCAGCAATAAAAAGCCAGGGTGCAACTCCTTAAAACCTCAGCCTAAAATATCAGTGAGGCTTTGCACCAGCAGTTGATTTTGCTGTTCAGACCCCAGGGTGATCCTCAAAAACTGGTCAATCCTGTCCTGTTTAAAGTGCCGCACAATAATGCCTCTGCGTCGCAGCTGGCTGGCTATCTCTTCGGCTTGTTGCTGCTGGTGTCGAGCAAATACAAAGTTAGCGGCCGAGGGCAACACATTGAAATTCAGCCTCTCAAGCTGCTCGGTCAGCTGCTCGCGACTGCGAATTACTCTAGCTGCGGTTTTCTCAAAGTAGTCCTGATCATTAAACGAGGCTACTGCTGCCGCAATCTGCAAATGCCCCAGAGGGTAGGAGTTAAAACTGTTTTTAATCCGTTCCAGACCTTCAATTAACTCAGCTCTGCCCATGGCATAGCCGATTCGCATGCCGGCCAGTGATCGGGACTTTGACATCGTGTGCACAACCAGCAGGTTGTTGTATTTAGCGATTAGCGGCACTGCGCTGACCCCGCCAAAATCTATATAGGCTTCATCTACCACTACCACAGAGTCAGAATTACTCTGCAATAACTGCTCGATCGCCTCTAAACCCAACAGCTTGCCTGTGGGCGCATTGGGATTGGGGAAGATAATTCCGCCATTGGGGCGCTGGTAGTCACTGAGGTCGATAGCAAAATCCTCGGCCAGGGGGATCTTGTTAAATTCAATACCATAGAGCTGACAGAACACCGGATAAAAGCTGTAGCTAATATCGGGAAACAATAATGGCTCGTCCTGGTTGAGCAAACCATTAAACACATGGGCCAGAACTTCGTCGGAACCATTGCCGACAAAAACCTGCCCGGCCTCAAGCCCATAATAATTGGAGATACAATCTTTGAGATCATCTGCATTGGGTGGCGGGTACAGCCGCAGATCGTCATTTAACAGACGCTGCATAGCCGCCAGCGCATCTGGTGAGGGTCCGTAGGGATTCTCATTGGTATTGAGTTTGGTGAGATTGCTGATTTTAGGCTGCTCACCCGGGGTATAGGGTTGCAGCTGTTTTACAAAATCACTCCAGTACCTGCTCATAATCAACCTTGCTCCGAAGAACCTATCTTTGAGTAACTAATCTTTAATGCGATATTCCGCTGACCGCGCATGGGCGGTCAATGACTCGCCGCGCCCCAGCACAGAGGCTACTCTGCCAAGGTCAGAGGCACCCTGCTCGGAACAGAAAATAATCGAGCTGCGCTTCTGAAAGTCATAGACACCCAGAGGCGATGAAAATCTTGAGGTCGCAGATGTGGGCAACACATGGTTGGGCCCTGCGCAGTAGTCGCCCAGAGCCTCGGCACTGTGCCGTCCCATAAAGATAGCCCCCGCATGGCGAATTTTCGGTAGCCAGGCTTGGGGGTCTGCCACAGACAGCTCCAGATGTTCCGGCGCAATGCGGTTGCAGATGCTGACAGCCTCATCCTCGTCGGCAACCTTGATAAGCGCCCCGCGATTGGCCAGGGACTGGACAATAATATCTCTGCGCTCCATTTCTGGCAGCAGCTTTTCAATACTCTGGTAGACCGCATCCAGATAGTCGCTATCCCAGGCAATCAGGATCGATTGGGCGTCCTCGTCGTGCTCTGCCTGAGAGAATAAATCCATGGCAATCCAGTCGGGATCGGTCTCGCCATCACAGACCACCAGAATTTCACTGGGCCCAGCGACCATATCCAGACCCACTCTGCCAAACACCATACGCTTTGCGGTGGCCACATAAATATTGCCTGGGCCAACAATCTTATCGACTCTGGGCACTGTCTCGGTTCCAAAGGCCAGCGCCCCAATAGCCTGGGCACCCCCGATGGTAAATACCCTATCCACGCCAGCAATGGCGGCCGCTGCCAGAACAATGGGACTAAGCTGATTATCTGGTGCTGGCACCATCATAATCACCTCTTCTACACCGGCGACCCGCGCAGGGATACAATTCATTAGCACCGATGAAGGATAGCTGGCTTTGCCTCCAGGCACATAGATACCCACTCGCTCAAGAGGAGTGATCTGCTGCCCCAGCAATGTGCCGTCGTCTTCCTGATACTGCCAGGATTGCTGGAGCTGGTGGCTGTGGTAGTCACGGATTCGCTCAGCCGCAGTTTCCAGCGCTGCGCGAGTCTCGGAATCAATGGATTCGAGGGCCTGCTGCAACTGTTCAGTCTGCAGGCAGAAGTCGCTAATACTGTCGCAGTCGCGGCGATCAAAGCGATTGCTGTACTCTACCAGTGCAGCATCACCTCGACTGCGCACCTGCTGCAAGATATCGGCAACTGTGCTCTCCACCCCAGTATCCGACACCATATCCCAGGCGATCAGCTGATCCAGAGCAGCCAAAAACCCTGCTTCGCTGGCATCTAATCGTTTAATAGTGGAGCCTTTCATGCTTTTGCCACAGCCTCTCCAAGCGCATTAACTATGCTTTGGATTTCCGCGTACTTGGTTTTCATGGCCGCTTTGTTAACAATTAGGCGCGAGCTGATATCGGCAATTTCTTCCCGAGCTTCGAGGCCATTGGCTTTTAAAGTATTACCTGTATCCACAATATCAACAATCTCATGAGCCAGATCCAATATGGGCGCGAGCTCCATAGCGCCATAGAGTTTAATCAGGTCGGCCTGGCGACCCTGCTCAGCATAAAATTGTCGGGCCACATTGATATATTTTGTCGCCACCCGCAGACGCCCTTGCTGTGGCTTAGCGCCCACAGGGACGGCAGTCATTAATTTACAGCGGGCAATCCCCAGGTCCAGTGGCTCATAGTAACCATCACCCTGATGCTCCAGCAGGCCGTCTTTGCCAGCTACGCCCAGATCAGCGGCACCAAACTGAACATAGGTGGGCACATCAGAACCGCGTAGAATCAGCAACCGCAGGCCACTGTGATTGGTTTTAAAGACCAGTTTGCGGCTGATGGCAATATCCTCGGCAGGCTCAATGCCCGCAGTAGCCAGCAGCGGTAAGGTTTCTTTTAATATGCGACCCTTGGTCAGGGCCAGAGTAATCTGGGTCATAACAGTCTAGTAATCTCGTTCAATTTAACCTGGTACGCGTTTAATTTTGCAGCCCAGTTGTTGCAATTTTTCGTCAATACATTCGTAACCACGATCAATATGATAGATGCGATCGACTACAGTTTCACCCTCGGCCACCATACCAGCAATCACCAACGCCGCCGATGCGCGCAGATCTGAGGCCATTACCGGAGCACTTTTGAGCCGCTCAACCCCGGTGACAACCGCAGTATTGCCCTCAACACTGATATTGGCGCCCATGCGATTGAGCTCCTGGACCTGCATTAATCGATTCTCAAAAATGGTTTCGGTAATGATACCTGTTCCCTCGGCCACTGCATTGACCGCAGTAAGCTGGGCCTGCATATCCGTTGGAAATCCGGGATAGGGTGCTGTCTTAATATTGACAGCCCTGGGTCTTTTGCCCTGCATATCCAGCTCAATCCAGTCCTCGCCCTGAGTGATTACTGCGCCGGTTTCTTCAAGCTTGAGCAGCACCGCCTCAAGGGTTGAAGGATCAGTTTGCCGAACCCTGACCTTGCCACCAGTGGCTGCGGCAGCCGCCAGATAGGTGCCGGTTTCAATGCGGTCTGGCATTACTTCAAAAGAACCGCCAGTCAATTTATCAACACCCTTAATAGTGAGAGTATTTGATCCTGCGCCCTGCACATCTGCGCCCCAGACGTTCATACAGTTAGCCAGATCTGCTATCTCCGGCTCTCGGGCGGCATTTTCAATTACCGTGGTGCCCTCGGCCAGTGCCGCGGCCATCATTAAGTTTTCGGTGGCTCCCACAGACACTATATCCATCAGAATATGAGCGCCGGTAAGACGGCCATCACTGCGCGCACGAATATAACCCTCATCAATGTCAATGGTTGCGCCCATAGCCTCCAGCCCGCGCAAATGCAAGTCGACTGGGCGACTGCCAATGGCGCAACCGCCGGGGAATGAAACATTGGCCTCCCCGTAGCGAGCCAGCAAGGGCCCCAGAACCAGAATCGAGGCGCGCATGGTCTTGACCAGATCATAGGGTGCTGTGAGGCTGTTTAAACTGGATGTATCCACTTCCAGACGCATTTTTTCATCAATGCTCACGGTAACACCCAGAGCCCCCAACAGCTCGATGGTGGTTGTCACGTCCTGCAGATGGGGCAGATTACCAATGGTGACCAAACCCTCAGACAGCAGAGAAGCCGACAGTATCGGCAGGGCGGCATTTTTGGATCCGGAAATCCAGATTTCACCGCGGAGCACTTTGCCCCCTTGAATAATCAGTTTATCCATTGGTTAACCCCAAGGTTAGAAATAACATTGTGACAATGGGCTGAGTCTACATGCTTCAGCCCTGAAGAGTGGATCAGCCGCGCTGCTGCCACTCCTGATGAGTGAAAATCTTCATATTGACGGCATGAATCGCGCCAGAGGAAATCTGCTCATTTAGAGCAGCATAGATAATCTGCTGGCGCTGCACAGCTCGCTTGCCTTCAAATATGTCACCGACAGCGACGATATTGAAATGACTACCCTCAGTCTCAACTTGAATCTGACAATGAGTTAGAGCGTTTTCGAGCAGTGTTTTTACATCTTCAGGATTCATTTAGTTAACTCTTTATTAATTTTAATACGGATCAGGATTCCGTTGACCATCCAGCGATCACGCTATCTATATCGCCGCCGGACTTCTGTGCCGCATTGACAAACTGGCTGCGGAAAATATTACGCATATTAATGCCATTGATAATCACATTAATCGCCTTCCATTTGCCGGTTCTCTTGCTCAGCGCCATGGAGTACTCCATTGGATAAACCACGCCATTGCTGCGGATTTCCTGCTTGACCGACACCTTGCGCTGGCCGGCTTTTAATTCGGCCCTGTTAATCAGCACAATCTTTTCATCGCCATAGCCAATCAAACCCCGACCATAGGTCTCTATCAAACCACTGCGAAATTTGCTCTCAAACAGCTTGCGCTGCTGAGGAGTCGCCTGAGCCTTAAACGGGCCCATCACCTGCGCGGCAATATATTTAAAGTCTACATGTTCCTGCATTAGCTGAGACAGGGCTGTAAAATAGGCCTGCTCGTTCGCCGGGTAACCCTCAGCATAGGTGCTGATTACCCCAAGCAGATCAGCAGTTACCTGCTCAATTTGCCCGTAGGGGTCAGCTTTGCCACCATCGGCAGAAGCCAATGGCGCCAGGCTCATTATTAGCCCCATCAATAACAGGCCCAGACTCGCTTTAACTGTTTTCATATTGCCTTTCCCTGATTAAATCTTTGTTTTTGACAGCAGTTTAAGAATCTAGTGCTTCAGTGCTGACAATGGCGGCTGCGCACTATACCATTCCCGCTTTGTTGAATAAACCAACTCAGGCTGTCACCGGAGACTCTATGTCCGCAATTTATCTACCCATACTTGCCCTAATCGCGGGAATTTTAGGGCTTCTTTGGGGTGCAGACAGATTTGTCGCTGGCAGTGCAGGCGCGGCCCGTAACCTTGGGGTCTCGCCTATGGTCATTGGCCTGACCCTGGTCTCAGTAGGCACCTCAGCACCAGAAATAATCGTCTCCATTAATGCAGCTCTCAGCAATGTAGGCGAGATGGCTGTCGGCAATGCCCTGGGCTCAAATCTGGCCAATATAGGTCTGGTATTAGGTATCACTGCGCTGATTGCGCCGCTGCCGGTACAAAAACACCTGCTTAAACAAGAGAGCCCGGTGCTATTACTGATTACAGCCCTGGCTGGATTATGCCTCTACAATGGCTTTTTAGGCCGCGGTGAAAGTATTTCTCTGGCCCTGTTAGTAGTCCCACTGCTGATACTGATTGTGAAATATAAGAAAAGTAATCCCAACCCAGAGACATTGAAAGAGGCCGAAGATATCCCAGAGCTATCCATGGCGGTCGCTGGTCTGTGGTTTGCAATTGGCCTGGCTGTGCTGCTGGTCAGCGCCAGGGTGACAGTCTGGGGTGCACAATCCATCGCAGTCTATATGGGCATCAGTGAGCTTGTTATTGGGCTGACCGTCGTCGCTATTGGCACCAGCTTGCCAGAGCTGGCTGCCTCAGTAATCAGTGCACTGCGCGGTCATCATGATATTGCTCTGGGCAATGTGTTTGGTTCAAACCTATTTAACCTGATGCTGGTGATGACCTCAGCTGGCGCTATTTCTCCTATGGCTCTCAATGCCGAGGTATTCTCGAGAGACTTTGCCTCAATGGCTTTTATGACAGTGCTAATGATCGCTCTGGTAGCGCTGGCCCTGCGTCAAAATCCTCAGAGGGCTCACCTTTCCAGAACTATGGGCCTATTGCTTCTGGTGGGCTATGGTTTTTATTATGTATTGCTATGGCCCGCTATAGTGGCAGGCTAAGGGACGACACCAGGCTTTAGTTTTGCCCTATAATAGGGCTCTGTTTTTCCGCCTATCACCGGTAACTAAAAGATTATGGCATCACACGACTTTGTTAAATCAGGCCTGCGCACCGTAGAGATGGAAGCTTTGGCGGTCAGTCAGCTAGCTCCTTTTATTGACAGTGATTTCGAGACAGCCTGTAAAACCATCCTCGCCTGTGAAGGCCGCGTGGTAGTGACAGGCATGGGCAAGTCTGGTCATATAGGCAATAAGATTGCCGCCACCCTGGCCAGTACTGGAACCCCTGCCTTCTTTGTTCACCCGGGTGAAGCTAGCCACGGTGATCTGGGTATGATCACCAAGAATGATGTGGTGATAGCTATCTCCAATTCCGGTAATACAGCCGAGGTAATTACTATATTACCGCTGATCAAGCGTCTGGGTATTCCCCTGATCAGTATGACCGGTGCCCCGGAGTCAGTGCTGGCTCAGTCCGCCTGTGCCAACCTCAATGTCAGTGTTACGACAGAGGCCTGCCCGCTAAATCTGGCACCTACCACCAGCACTACAGTTACTCTGGTAATGGGGGATGCACTGGCGATAGCTCTGCTGGAGTCTCGTGGCTTTAGCGCCGAAGACTTTGCCTTCTCCCATCCTGGCGGCGCTCTGGGACGCAAACTGCTACTGCGCGTCAGCGATATTATGCACAGCGATGGCGAGGTTCCCAGAGTCACAGCCGAACAGCCATTGCAGGATGCTCTGCTGGAAATGACCGAGAAAGGATTTGGCATGACTACCATAGTGGATGCTGAGAATACTTTGCTGGGTGTGTTTACCGATGGTGATTTACGCCGTGTGATCGATCAAAAATTGGATATCAGCAGCGCCACCATGCAGCAGGTGATGTCGGCCAACCCCAAGACTATCAGCCGAGATATTCTCGCCGCCGAGGCCCTGACATTAATGGAGGCCTCCAGTATTACGGTACTGATTGTTGAAGACGAACAACACCATCCTGTGGGCGTGCTGCATATGCACGATATTTTGCGTGCAGGAGTGGTGTAATGAATATTCCTAACTCGGTGATTGCCGCTGCCAAAAAAATAAAACTGCTATTGCTGGATGTCGATGGTGTGCTAACCGATGGACGCCTCTATTACGGCAATAGCGGCGAAGAGATGAAGGCCTTTAATATACAGGATGGTCTCGGCATCAAGCTACTGCAGAGAGGCGATATACAGGTGGGTATCATTACCGGTCGAGTCTCTAGCCTGCTGCAGCGACGAGCCGATGAGCTATCCATTAATCCGGTGGTTCAAGGCCGGGAAGATAAATTAACCGCCCTCAATGAATTACTGCAAACGATGGATGTGCAGATGGATGAGGTTGCCTTTATGGGCGATGATCTTCCGGATCTGGCTGTTATCCGCCGGGTTGGCCTGGGTATCACTCCAGCCAATGGCTCTGTCACTCTTGCCGAGCAGGCCCATTGGCAGACATCTAAGCATGGCGGTCAGGGCGCTGTGCGCGAGGCTGCGGAGATGATTCTTGAGGCTCAGGGCAAGCTGCAACCAATCCTGGCAAGCTTTCAATGATAAAACAGTTCTCGCTGGCTTTTGGTTTGCTACTGTTGATTAGCGGGTTCCTGCTGGTCTGGGATAGCCCTCCAGAATCCTTTTTGCGTAATCAGGTGAGTCAGATTGAAGGGACACCCAGCGCCGATAGCTATATGACCTCTGTAGTCAGTCAACGTTTTGGTGCAGACGGCGCTGAGCAATATGTTCTGTCCTCGCCCAAGATGGAATTTTTTAATGACAATTCCAGACTGCAAATCAGCGAACTACAGCTGGTAGCTAAACGGGATAACAATCCTCAAGAGCCCGCAGAAGCAGAGGTCATCAATATTAGCGCCAACAGTGGAATACTGAACAATAACGGTGAAACTTTATTACTGGCGGGCAATGTAGTAGCTGTTGTTGATGAGCCCCGGGGCACCACTGAGCTGACCTCGGCAAAAATCAGCTACAAACCGGCCACCTATACTGCCTCTGCACCGGGCCGCTTTAAACTGCGCACCCCGCAGGTTACACTTTCCGGAACAGGGCTAAAGGCCAACCTCGCCAATGACGTTTTTACCATCAAATCCAATGTTCGAGCTATTCATGAACCGCTTTAATATCTTCTTAGCCAGGGGCGTAAATATCGCAGCCACAGTTCTGTTGCTGCTGTGCTCAGTCTCGGTGCAGGCACTACCTGATGATCGACAACAGCCCATTACCATTGAATCGGACTCTGCTGAGCGCAATGACCAATCAGGGTTAACCGAATATCGGGGCAATGTAGTTATTCGTCAGGGCTCTGTTTTAATCGATGCGGACAGGGTGACCATCCACTACAAAGGCAATAAGGTCAGCCGTATTGTGTCTCTGGGCACGCCAGCCAGCTATCAACAGCAACCCCAGGTTCAGGGCGGCATGGTGATAGCGCGAGGTGAAGTTATTGAATATAGGCTCGCCGACGATCTGATCAACCTTAAAAACAATGCCTCGTTATCACGCAACGGCACCCTGATTAAAGGCGAGCGCATTACTTACGACTTAAAAAATGAAACCTGGAAGGCCAAAGGTGGAGATCGCGCCAGTGGAAAGCGTATTCAGCTTGTGATACCCCCCTCTACCCAGGAAAATTCCACTGCCGACAGCCAACAAGAGATCAGACCCTGATGGCAGTTTTAGAAGCGCGTAATCTCGCCAAATCCTACGGCAAAAGGCCAGTGGTCAAAGATGTCTCTCTGTCTGTTAAACAGGGGGAGATAGTGGGTCTGTTGGGCCCCAATGGCGCGGGTAAAACTACCTGTTTCTATATGATTATTGGTCTGGTTGTTCAGGATGGTGGTACGGTCACTATCAATGGCCAGGATATTACCGCCCTGCCAATGCATGGCCGTGCCCGCCGGGGCCTGGGTTATCTCCCTCAGGAACCCTCGATCTTCAGAAAGCTCAGCGTAGAGGATAATATTCTCGCCATTTTAGAAACTCGCCCTGAGCTCAGTCGGCAGCAGCGCCGTCAGCGCCTGGAAGACTTACTGCACGAATTCCATATTTCTCATCTGGCAAAAAACACCGGCATGAGCCTGTCGGGCGGCGAGCGTCGACGAGTAGAAATTGCCAGAGCTCTGGCGGCAAATCCACAGTTTATTCTGCTGGATGAGCCCTTCGCTGGAGTTGACCCCATCTCGGTCAATGATATTAAGAATATTATTCGCCATCTGCGCGACAGTGGTATTGGTGTGCTGATTACAGATCACAATGTGAGGGAAACTCTGGATATCTGTGAACATGCCTACATCATCGGTGAGGGCCATGTAATCGCTGAGGGCACCACAGAACATATCTTAAATGACGCAAAAGTGCGAAAAACCTACCTTGGAGAGCATTTTACCCTCTAATAATGGCCTAATTCATAAATGGATGATTGCCAGCCAGTATAAATCGGCACTAAAATTGCATCTCATTCTATAATTTGATTTTTGACTATGCGCCAAGGCTTACAGCTCAAGATCAGCCAACAGCTCACGATGACGCCGCAACTGCAGCAGGCCATCAAACTGTTGCAGCTGTCCACTCTCGAGCTGCGGCAGGAAGTGATAGAACAGCTGTACAACAATCCGCTTCTGGAAATCGATGAGGACCAGGGCAATCCTCAGGAACAGGACGGCGATCAACAGACCACAGAGAAATCTGTCGCAGAGGACCGGGATGTCAATTTCGACACCGACGACCCCAGTCTTCACACCACTGCGGCAGATGCCAGCGAATTAACGGTTACCGAGTCCGAAGCTTCCAGTGACTGGGACAATGATACTGCTCAGGATTTACCCGTGGATGCTAACTGGGACGAGGTATACAGCGCCCCTGCACCTGCCAGCAGCGGTGGTGGCGAGGTCAACCTGGAGCAGGTGTATCAGGTGACCGAGTCACTGCAAGACCACCTCCACTGGCAGCTCAATCTGACCCCATTCTCTGATCGTGATCGCGAGATCGCCGAGGCCTTTGTCGACGCCATTAGTGACAATGGTTTTATCGGCAGCAATCTCCAGGATATTACCGATCATATAAATTATGAGGATCTCGAGGATGCTCTGGAAGAGGACGAACTGGTCGCCGTGCTCAAGCGACTGCAACAGTTTGATCCCCCTGGTGTGTTTGCCCGTGATATTGGGGAGAGTCTGCTCATTCAGCTTAATCAGCTAAGCTTGGAAACTCCCTATTTAGAGCAGGCACAAGGCCTTGTCTGTGACTTTCTCGATGATATTGCCTCGGTAGAACTAAGCCGCCTAAGTAAAAAAGCGGGTTACAGCAACGAGGAAACCCAGGAAGCACTTGCGCTTATTCGCAGTCTCAATCCGCGGCCCGGAGAGGCACTCTCTGCCAATGATGCCGAATATATTGTCCCCGATGTGTATGTAGAAAAAGTTGCCGGGCGCTGGCGTGTTCAGCTCAATGACAGCAATATGCCAAGACTGAGGATCAACGATACTTACAGCAACTTAATTAAGCGCTCGGACAACAGCGACCAAAATCAGTTTTTAAAGAATAATCTCGCCGAGGCGCGCTGGTTTCTGCGCAGCCTGGAGAGCCGCAACGAGACACTTATGCGGGTCTCAATGACCATTATCGATTTGCAGCAGGGTTTCCTGGATCACGGCCCTGTGGCCATGAAACCCATGGTTCTGTCTGATATTGCCACTAAACTCGATCTCCATGAGTCTACAATTTCCCGTGTGACTACCACCAAATACATGGCTACACCCCAGGGTATCTTTGAACTCAAGTACTTTTTTTCCAGCCATGTTGGCACATCCGGTGGCGGAGAGTGTTCATCTACAGCAGTTTGCGCTATCCTAAAAACAATGATTAGCGCTGAACAACCAGCCAAACCATTAAGCGACAACAGGTTAACCTCTTTACTAGAGGAACAGGGAATACAGGTCGCTCGACGAACCGTGGCTAAATACCGCGAGAGCATGGGAATCCCATCCTCCAGTCAGAGAAAAAGATTCGAAAATGCAAAGTAAAAGGAGAACTGCATGCAAATGACAATCAGTGGACACCACCTAGATATTACCGACCCTATCCGCGACTATGTCACCAATAAACTTTCCAAACTGGAAAGACACTCTGAAAAAATTACCAGCACAGCTGTTATTTTAACCGTCGACAAATTAGCTCAAAAAGCTGAAGCTACTGTGCATGTTGCCGGTGGTGATCTATTTGCCAACGCAGAGCATGAAGATCTGTACGCAGCCATTGATGCCCTGACAGACAAACTGGATCGACAACTTATAAAACATAAAGAGAAGCACAGGGGCCATTAGCTGCAACAATGAAAATCACCGATGTACTGACCCCAACAATGACCAGATGTGATCTGCCCGGCGCTAGCAAAAAGCGTGTCTTGGAAAATCTGTCATCCTTTATTACCGAACAGCTGGGTGGAGATGCGGAACAGAGCGATGGGCTATTTCACAAACTGGTTGCTCGGGAACGACTGGGCAGCACAGGCATAGGTGAAGGTGTCGCCATACCCCACTGTCGCGCCTCTGGCTTTAACCGTATCCATGGCTGTCTGATAAAACTTCAAAAGCCTGTGGACTTTGATGCTCTGGACGATCAGCCGGTGGATCTTATTTTTGCTCTGGTGGTGCCGGAAGAAAAGAACGACGAACATCTGGCCACACTGGCGAGGATAGCTAATCTAATGCAGACTGAATCATCCCGGGAATCATTGCGTCAGTGCAGCAACAGCGCAGAGCTATTTGCTACAGCCATACAGCTAGAGCGGGGGAACTAGCTGTGCGTCTGGTTGTGATAAGCGGCCGATCAGGGTCCGGCAAGAGTTCCGCGCTCAATATTCTCGAGGATGTTGGCTTTACCTGCATCGACAATCTGCCCGCAGGCCTGTTGCCCGAACTGATTGCGCAACTTAAATCCGACAACAATAACAGTGCCGACTTAAATATTGCCGTGGGTATTGATGCCCGCAACCTAGTCGGCGATCTCAACAAAATACCTCAGATTCTCAGGGGTATTGCAAACAGTGGTGTTGATGTCAGCGTCGTGTTTTTACATGCCCACAGTGGCGACCTGCTGCGCCGCTACAGTGAAACCAGACGCAAGCATCCGCTGAGTTCTGACCATATCAATCTCAAAGAAGCTATTAACTTAGAGAAAGGCATGCTGGCGCCCATAGCTGATATCGCCGATCGGGTTATAGATTCCTCTGGACTATCACTGCATCAACTCAGAGATCTGATTAAAAATACCGTTGTTCCCCACAGCCTCCAAAATATGTCGATCCTATTTCAGAGCTTTGGATTTAAGCGTGGCACCCCCGAGGATGCCGACTTTATTTTTGATGTCCGCTGTTTGCCTAACCCGCACTGGAAAAGGGAGTTGCGCGCTCAGACTGGCAAGGATCCCGAGGTTATTCAGTTCCTTGAGGGACAGGTGGATGTCGCCTCCATGCTCGCCGACATTATTGGCTATCTGACCAGATGGATTCCTAAATTCCAGTCAAATAACCGCAGCTATCTCACCGTGGCCATTGGCTGTACCGGAGGGCAACACAGGTCAGTCTACCTGGCCAATCGTCTCTGCGAACACTTCTCCAAGGAGCAGCCCTTTGTGCAGGTTGTGCATAAAGAGCTGGCACGATGATTCGGCGCCAGATAGCTGTTATTAATAAACTGGGTCTGCACGCCCGAGCTGCGACCAAACTGGCCAGCGCTGCAGCCCACCATCAATGTGCAGTGCGCACAGGCAAACAGGAACCTCTGGTGGATGCAAAAAGTATTATGTCTTTGATGTTGCTGGCCGCCAATCAGGGCACAGAGCTTATTTTTGAATTTGATGGCCCGGATGAACAGGCTGCCTGTGATGAAATTACTGCACTGCTGGATGATTATTTTGGAGAGGGCGAATAACAATTTTTAAAAATAACTGATTTCAGTAAACCCTATCAGTGAGCACCATTGCTCGCTAAAATAGCCGCTTCATCAGCCCCATAACCGCACCATGCGGTTTTGTCAGGGAACAGATATGAGCAATATCATAGAAAACAATTTGCTGGCCAAACTAGGCACAACCATTGATTCAGCAACCCTGAATCAGGTACGTCATATCCTCAGCAATTTAGCCCCTCCGGATATTGCCCATCAACTGGAGACAGCACCACCCAAGTTCCGGCGCATTCTCTGGGAGCTAATTGATCCCGAAATCTCCGGTGAAGTGATTCAAGAGCTGTCTGATGAAATTCAAATTGAATTCCTCAATGAGATGGATGGCGCCGAAGTTGCCTCTCTTACTGAGGGTCTGGATGTGGATGATATCGTCGATATCCTTCAGCAATTACCAGATAAAGTGATTCCCGAAGTGCTGCAAGCCATGTCTGTGCAAGACAGGCATCGGGTTGAATCTGTGCTCACCTACAACGAAGATACCGCCGGTGGCCTGATGGACACCGAGGTGATTACCGTGCGTCCGGATATTTCTGTCGATGTTGTACTGCGCTACTTGCGTCGCTTTGAAGAGATACCAGATATTACCGATAACCTATTTGTCGTCAGTCGCAAAGATGCCTTTCTCGGCAATCTACCCCTGGGAAAGCTACTGACCTCCAGCCCAACTACGACAGTGCGGGAAGTCATGAATACCGAGGTTCAGGCAATTCATGTCAATCTCACTGACTCAGATGTTGCCCAGCTGTTCCAGCGCTATGACCTGGTTTCTGCCCCAGTGGTGGATGACCAGAATCATCTGCTCGGCCGCATTACCATCGATGATGTGGTTGATGTGATCGTGGAAGATGCCGACCACTCATTATTGGCCATGGCGGGTTTGAGCGATACCGAGGACACCTTTTCACCGATTGTGCGCACCGCTCCGCGAAGAGCCCTGTGGCTGGGGGTCAATCTTATCACTGCCATTCTTGCCTCCACTGCGATCAGTATGTTTGAGGAAACACTGGACAAGGTGGTGGCTCTGGCTATTCTTATGCCCATTGTAGCCAGCATGGGTGGCGTAGCCGGCAGCCAAACTTTAACCGTGATGATTCGTGGCATGGCTCTTGGTCAGGTAGAGCGCGGCAATCTATCCTGGTTGCTGAGTAAAGAATTTACCGTGGGCGCACTGAATGGACTGCTTTATGCCCTAGTGATAGGCGCTGTGGTTTCCCTGTGGTTTCAGGATATCACCATGGCCTTAATTATTGGTCTGGCCATGGCCATTAACCTTATGGCTGCTGCCTTGACCGGCACATTGCTGCCGGTGCTACTGCGCTCTATCAAAATAGATCCAGCACTGGCTGGCTCGGTGATCCTTACTACGGTCACCGATATAGTCGGCTTTGTATCTTTCCTTGGACTGGCTGCGGTATTTTTATCATGACAGAATTACCCGACCAGTCAGAGTTATCTGGCGATGCAGAGCAACAGCAATACGATGGGCCCAGTAAATCTCAACTCAAGCGAGATAGTCAGGCGCTGCAGGATATGGGCAAACAACTGATGGATATGCCCAGCGGCCAGCTTGAAAAATTTAGTCTGCCCGAACCTCTGGAGGAGGCCATCCATGAAGCGCGAAGACTGAAAAGTCGGGAGGCCAAGCGCCGTCACCTGCAATATATCGGCAAACTGATGCGCACTCTGGATATCAGTACAATTCAGGAGACCCTGGATCGCATGGATCATCAGTCTCAAACCTACCGACAGCATTTCGCTCAACTGGAACAGTGGCGCGACCGAATTATTAATGAGGGTCACAGCGCAATTGAGGATTTTATTGAGCTACACCAGGCGAGCGATCGACAACAGTTACGCAATCTGCAGCGCCAGGCCAGCAGGGAAATGGAACAGAAAAAACCACCAGCTGCTGCGCGCAAACTATTTGCTTATCTCAGAGAGCTATCAGAATAATTTAACAGGGTAATTAGATCAGCCGGCGATGCTGCGCCATGGGTATTTTACTTCTGCACTGCCCGATCAGATCCAGGTCGATCTCAGCTACTGCAATGCCCGGCTGTTCATCCAGTGAAGCCAATACATTGCCCCAGGGATCTATAATCGCACTTCCTCCCCACAGGCCTCGTGTTTCGTGGCACCGATCTACCATATTGGCACCCAGCACAAACAGTTGATTCTCAATGGCTCGAGCTCGCAACAGCACTTGCCAATGGGCCTCACCAGTGACCGCGGTAAAGGCCGATGGAACTGTCACAATTTCAGCACCCGAGTTCGATAACATCTGGAAAAGCTCTGCAAATCTGAGGTCGTAACAAACGGTCAGTCCCAGAACGCCCAGCTCTGTGCGCACTGTTTTAACCTGCTCTCCAGCACTAAAATCATCTGATTCTCGATAGGCGCTGTTGCCCTCCTGCGAGGCCAGATCTGCATCAAACAGATGAATTTTGTCGTAGTAACCTACCACCTCTGCCTTGGGGTTATAAACATAGCAACGGGCAAATGAGCGCGGTTTGGACTCGGCGACCGGAATGGTTCCTCCCACCAGCCAGAGTCCGTATTTTTTTGCCTGCTGAGCCACAAACTGGCGCGCCAGACCCATGTCGTCGGACTCTGCGCGACCAGCAGTGAGAAAATCAGATTGTCCATAGTAGGCAAAATTTTCCGGCAGCACGGCCAGTTGCGCACCGGCTTCCGCAGCCTTGCGAAGCAGACTTTCCGCATGCTGCAAATTACCAGCGACCGAGCCCTGGGGTTTTAGCTGCACAACTGCGGCAATAATTTTCATTTAGTCGGCTGACCCTCCGCTTCAGTTGAAGTTTTCTCAGGGGACTCTGCTGGCTGAGTATTTTTTAGTTCAGCGGCAAAAATCCTGTCCACAGCCACTTCGACATCGTCCCAGGGGCCTGAAACCTTGTAGCTAATGCTCGACAGCCTGTCCACCTGCTTCTCCACCAATTTACTGGTCACATAGACACCAGCGGCCGCAGGCAGACCGCCCAAAAGCGCTACCACCCAGGGGAGATTGGTCGCCACTGGAAGTGTCGCCACCAGCTGGGCATCCACTGTTTCTCGGGTCAAATCAAAGTCGCCCGCTATACTCATACGACCCGAGGGCATTTTCATTTTTAAGGGGTCGGCTAACTGGGCTACACCATTTTCAAAATGAATATTTCCTGTCAGGTTGTTGTAGGCCAGATTCTGTCCTACAACATCTGAGAAATCCAGCTGCAAGCGTCGCAGCCAGTTGGCAAAGTTAAACAGGCTAATCAACTTTAGCGCCGCGTCGGCACCACCGGAAGATTTATAGAAACTGCCTTCTTTTAAATTGAGCTGAAAATCGCCGTTAATATTCTCGCGGGAAATATTCCAGGGTTTATCGTTCCAGGCCAAATCAACAACCATTTTCCCCGAACTACTGTCCACCACCTTGGCAATATCAAAGGCGGTAAACATATCACCTATATTGCCAATACCTATAGGGCCCACCAGGCGGCTACCATGACTGCTGCCATCGAAGCTCCAGAAAAATTCTGTGGCTGGCTCATTGGTAAACAACCCGGGTTGAATGCCAAACAGATTGCCATTGATATTGTTAACAGCGGCGCCAGAAATCTCGGGGCGCAGCTCAAAGGCCAGGGACCCCCATTGCACATCGCCCACTGACAGCTGGTCAATGGATATATCAGCGGCCAAAAAGGTTTTGGGATCTACCTCCTCCTGGCCAATTTTCTCCTGCAATAGCGCACTGGGCAGTGCCAGGCGACTAAGGTCAACCCTGGGCACTGACTGCGCATCTATCGGCAAGCTGACCAGACCATCTGCTAGATGGCTGGTAAATTGAATTCGCGTCCCATCCTCGTCAAAACTAATTTCAGAGTTAATGTTTTCTAGCTGGAAAGTCGCAAGCTCAAGCTGATCAAACTGCAGATCAAAAACCGGCTGCCACAGACGCGGTTTATCCTTTGAGGGTTTCTGTATATTACCAGAGAACAATTCAATCACCGGCTGCCAGACAGCCAGATCAGTAGTGGGTAGATAACTTGCCAGTAACAGCTGGTCGGGCCTTGGACTGGCCTGTGGTCGATCATAGCTTACTATCCCCTGGGTTAAACGCCCCTCGGAAAAACTCAGCTGACCAGCTAATTTATCACCAAACTTGGCTTCCAGTCCTCGCAGCTCGGGATCAAAAAATAATGTTAAATCCATTATTCTCGGTTGGTCAGCGGCCTTGCCCAGTGGCGCAGGTAAATCCACTTGCACCTCTTGCATCTGGCTGAGCATTTGCAATCGCACCGGTTTCTTTTCAGCTGCTTTGGGCAGACTTATTAACCCATCGACAGCAATGGTGCCGCTGAGCACCTCTGTCCAGGGAAAATCCACTAACTGATTCAGACTCTCAGGCGCCAGGCTGGTGTTAAAACCAATCTTTTGCTGCCCATTGGCCCTATAAAATTTTGTGCTTAATGGCTGCCCCCACAACAGGCCCGATATCTGTTCCGCTTGCAGGCCATCTGACAATGAAAACTCAAGGGCGCCAGAGAGTTTTTGCGCGGATATCGGAGAATTGGGAATCGCAATCTGTGAATTCTTTAAAAGCGTACTGATCTGGTAATCGCCCTGTAGCTCGATGCCTTTATCTCTCATCGCCTGACTGATAAGCGGGATTTTCAAATCCAAATCAATTTCAGTCTGCCCGGCAAAATCCCAGTCCCCCAGAGGGCCAATATTTTTCTTTAGTGGCGACTTGGCAAGAATTTCAATGGCAGCCGACAAATCGCTGCTAACCAGGCTATCAACTCTGAGAAAACGCTCCTCCAGAGGCAACTCGGCGTCATAGGTACCGGCGGCCGACAGGATATTGGCACCGCCAATTTTGCCGCTGGTGACAATACTCTCGGTAAACCCATCATCGACTAACACCAGAGTATCCAGGTCACGCATCCCCAACCAGTCTGGGTGATAGTTGATATCTGTGTCTTCCATATCAAAGAGTATCTGGGTTGTTCTGGCTGTGCGATCTCCTCTGGGCGGCCCACTGCGAAATAATAGCCCGAACTCTTTAACATTGCCGCCCAGCACCGCTGTTTCCAGCCAGTTGGAAAGATTTTTCGGTAGCTTATAGGGTAAATATTTATTGCCATAGGCAGCATCTAAGTCGCGGCCACCAACCACTAAATTAAACTCTGGAGGCCTGCCCTTTGCTGGCAGCTGCTGTTTTACCGAATACATAATCAGGCTGGATCCAATATCCATACTGGCCACCACTGGCTCACTGCGCAATGTCAGAGTTTCGGTCTCTGCCTGCCAGTCCATATAGGTGGTGCCGGAGGCCGAATCTACGGTTAGATAATCTCGGTATATCTTGGGAAAGAACACATCGAAGCCATCATTGTCAGCTACGTGAAACAGGCCGCCCTGTTGATTAACTTCGACATAGCCACTGAGACCTCGGACACCGGGCATACCTTTGTAGGGCTGCATATCGACAGCATCTAGATTCATGGACGCAAAGTAGCCCTGTTCGTTGTGACCCAGTGTCAGCGCATCCAGTTCACCCTGGGGCCGCATCTGATCGATAATCGCGAGAATTTGCTCCGAGGGGATGCGCGACTGACCCAGCAAATCGGTTAGAACAGTGAGGTCAAGGTGATTAAAAGACAGATCAAAGTCCTGCCATCGCGAACCCAGGCGCTGGTTAAACACCAGATCGAGGGGCTCAATCTCGGCATCGGACCAACTAAAATCAAAGCCCTGCAATCTGGCACCCCAGTCGGAACCGGGAGTGTACCAACCCGTCAGATCCGTAAGAATATCTCGCACCGGAGGAACATCAGCCAGCCAGTCCAGAGGGATTTCGCTAACTGCCAGACTGCCTTCAAAATCCAGAGCGCTGCCCGGGTGGAAATCGATCCATACTTCACCGCTGGCATTAGCCTGAAACTCGGATAAATTGGCAAATAGAGCAGGTAGTAGGGGCTTAATAATCCGCACCAGCGGCTTGGAGATATTAAAATCGTCTAGCTTTAGATAACCATCTGCATGAAATGATGCCAGGTCACCTGGATCGCCCTGACCCTCAATCAAAACATAGGCTGGCGTCTCCTGATCAGACAGGCGCAGGGACAGTTCTGCACGATGAAAATCTGTATCGTTTTCCAGTTGCACATCGTCACCATGAATCTGTATGACTTTTCCAGAAATGAATTGCAGATCTACCGTTACCTGTTCGAGCAGGATAAGGCGGCTATAAAAAATGGGGTCGGTAATAATATGCAAATCAGTCTCTGTGTCACTGGAGAGACCTTTGAGACTCCAGCGACCGCGCTGATCCTCAACCAGAGTCAGAGCCAACCGCTCAACACTGAGTTCACGCCAGATTGGCGTTCGGTATTTTATGGTGGAAAACACGTCCAGGTTGGCGCGACCGCTATCCAGTACCATAGCGCTGGAGCTGTCTGCAGCAACCAGCTCAATCCTCTCAACCTCAATAATAGGTTTCAGGCGAGGCCATTCACCACTGAGTTCGCCAAGATTAACCTGCATACCTATGCTGTCGGCAATAGCCTGCTGCAGGCTGGGCCGCAGCTGATCAATACTGGTAATGGACTGACGGCCAATAACAATAAAAATAACGGTACCAATAATAAGCAGGGCGCCAGTGAGCCATAACCACCGTCTCAATCGCTGCAATACTGTGCTTAATTTAGTATTCATCAGTCAGTCTCAAACCGGAATAATATCAAACTGTTCGCGAGCAAAGAGTGCCTCAGAACGAAACTGGATAGTGCGATCTATAAACTCTTCAAGATCGGCAACCTGAGCGGAATCCTCGTCCAGCAAGCGCTCTATAACCGCCGTGGAGGCCAGTACGCGAAGCTGATCGCACTCATAGGCTCTGGCTACCCGCAGAATCTCACGCAGCACTTCATAACTCACTGTCTCCGCCGACTTGATCGAACCACGACCCTCACAGGTTGGGCAGCTCTGGCAGAGCAAATGCTCCAGACTATCACTGGTGCGCTTGCGAGTAACCTGTACCAAACCCAGCTCAGTGACACCGGAAATCTTGTTCTTGGCGCGATCGCGGCTCAGCGCTTTTTCAAACGTGCGCAGTACCTGACGGCGATGCTCTGCATTTTGCATATCGATAAAATCGACAATAATAATGCCGCCCAGATTGCGCATGCGTATTTGCCGAGCCGCAGCTGCAGCGGCTTCAAGATTGGTTTTATAAATGGTCTCTTCAAGATTGCGATGACCCACAAATGCGCCGGTATTTACATCTATTGTGGTCATGGCTTCAGTCTGATCAATCACCAGATGACCACCGGATTTGAGCGGCACATCGCGCTGCAATGCCTTGCCAATTTCATCCTCAATACCGTGCAGATAAAACAGTGGACGCTCGCCCGGATAATGCTCAACCAGACTGGCAATTTCCGGACTAAATTTATTGCCAAAGCTGACCAACTCAGCGAGCACTTCCCTTGAGTCGACCAGTATTTTTCCAACGTCCTCAGAGGCCATATCTCTGAGTACACGCTTGTAGAGAGGTAGTTCCTCATAGAGACAGCTAGGCGTGGCTGCCTTAGTTTTGGCCTGCTCAATATGCTGCCAAAGGCGCTGTAAAAAACGGATATCAGATGCCAGTTCATTGCCACTGATACCTTCTGCCGCGGTGCGCACAATGTAGCCGCCTGGGCCCTGCTGATCCTCGGCCACAGCCGAGGCAATAATCTCTTTCAGCCGCTCTCGCTCTGCCTCATCCTCAATCCGCTGGGAGATTCCGGTGTGACTACTCTTATCCATATATACCAGGTACCGCGCCGCAACTGACAGCTGGGCAGTAAGGCGCGCACCTTTGGTATTGATAGGATCTTTGATGACCTGGACCAGTATTTTTTGCCCCTCATGGAGCAGAGTTTTAATATCTGGGGTACCTGTATCCCTATCACCGCCACTGTCACTTTTATCAATATACAGATCATCGACATGGAGAAACCCCGTTCGCTCTGCGCCTAAATCAACAAAAGCAGCCTGCATACCAGGGAGCACTCGAACTACCTTGCCTTTATAGATATTACCCACCAGACCGCGCTTCTGGTTGCGCTCTATTGAAATTTCTTGGGGCACGCCATTCTCTACCAAGGCTACGCGAGTTTCCATCGGCGTAATATTGATAAGAATTTCTCGACTCATACTGTTTCCCACAAAAATTTAAATATCAAAACTATTGTTATTATAAACCGCATCTAATGCGCTAAAGGCCGCCAAACCGGTATATTAAATAAGCCTAGTAGCTCTGCCGTTTGCGTCAGGGGCAGCCCCACCACACCACTATAACTGCCTTCTATGTGGGCAACAAAGACAGCGCCCATTCCTTGAATCCCATAGGCCCCCGCCTTATCTTGAGGCTCTCCCGTTTCCCAGTAGCCAAGACATTCTTCGGGGGAAATTGGCCTAAAGCGCGCCGAGGTTTTTGACAGCCTCAACGCTAATTCATCCCCTAGACAAATAGCCACTGCAGAGAGCACCTGATGAGTAGCTCCTGAGAGCCGGGAGAGCATATTCAGCGCATCCTGCTTATCTGCCGGCTTACCAAAGATATACTGATCACAAACCACCGTGGTATCCGCGCCCAGGGCAGGCAGCGCACCTGCTTGCCGAGCCCATCCAGCCTGTGCCTTTTCCATCGCCATCCGGCTGACATAGTCAACAGCAGACTCGCCGGGAACCTGGCTCTCATCGATATCGACCGACATCTGGCAAAAACGCACACCGATCTGCCTGAGCAACTCAGAGCGACGTGGCGAGGCAGAGGCTAACAGCATATCTGGATCTAACAAGGGGCTTCCTCGCAGTGACAGGTCGTTAAAATTAACGATGATGCAGATGAATCCTGGCAACAAACCTGTCAACCAGCACCCAGGCTATCGCTGAGGTAAGCCCAAGAATATGCAGATGACTGAGGTTTTTGGGGATATCCCAGATGGAAAATAATGCCGCCCCCACCAGTTCACCCAATATCACCAGCACAAACACTAAAAATGCCCGATGAAACATCGAGAAATAGGTCAGCCAGCGGCTCAGTAGATAGGCCACAGCGCCACAGAGGGCAAATACCAGCACATAATGACCCAAAGGCGTGCGAAACAGCGCGTCCGCAAAAAGTCCCACCAGAGCGGCAAAGCCAATTCCGTATTGATTGGGTATATACAGAATCCAGGCAATAACCATTAGCAGTAGAAAGTTGGGTTTCCAGAGAAGCCAGCCACCTGTGGAGGGCACAAGCTGCAAAAATACCGCAATCATCAGTGAGAAAATGACTGGAATACTGTAATTGACGGGTTTCAACGCAGGGCCCCATCTGCATCTCGGCCACCTACCTTAAATACCAATAGCAGGTGGCGACTGCGGTCGAGTTCGGCGGAGGGATCCACCTCGACATCGACAAAAATCTTACCTGGCTTTTGAGTAATGCTGGTCACCGTACCCACCGGATAGCCCACCGGGAAACGACCGCCTAGACCAGAGCTCACCAGCTGGTCACCCTCACGAATATCCGAGGTTGGAGACACAAATCGCAACCTCATAACATTGTAGTCAGACGTACCCTCGGCAATCGAACGCACACCATTGCGCAGCACCTGCACAGGCAGAGCATGGCTACTATCGGTAATCAGCAAAGCCACGCTGTGACTGTCGTAAACAGAGATAATTTGCCCCATAAGCCCCTCTGCATCGAGAATAGGCTGACCCGCATAGACGCCGTCATCGCGACCGCGGTCAATGGTCACCGTATGGCTCTGGGGATTGGGGGAAACGCCGATAACCTCAGTCACCAGCACACTGTCCATCAGCAGTTCAGTAGCATTGAGCAGTTGGCGCAGGCGAAGGTTCTCGGCTGCCAATTCAGACATACGCTGCAACTGGCCACGATGAATCAGACTCTCCTGGGTTAAGCGGGCATTTTCTTTCTGGATATCAGCGCGCGGCTCGGTATTAATTTCACCCCATTCCTGTACACGGCTGGGAATATTGGAGAGCCAGTGGAATGGACGTACCAGATTATCCACAACATTGTGGATAGGCGACAGCCAGGTGGTGTAGGCATCCAGGGTCATCAGGCCGAACGCTAGCAGCCCAACGATCAGAATTTTTCGCAATGGTGAGACAGACTTTGAAAATACGCTGTTAATAAGTCCGCTCCTAAAAAGACTAGCTAATGGGTAATAACCGGCACCAAACCCTGTTAATGGGTTAGCGTATCCAGTCTTCTGTTATCCATCATCTCAAGTGCTTCACCGCCACCCCGTGCAACACAGGTCAGCGGCTCTTCGGCAAGAATAACCGGCAGACCAGTTTCATGAGTCAGCAACCGATCAAGATCTCTCAATAATGCGCCGCCACCAGTTAGTACAATACCGGTCTCAGCAATATCAGACGCCAGTTCCGGTGGAGATTGCTCTAGCACGCGCTTAACCGCCTGGACAATACCGGCCAGTGGCTCCTGCAATGCTTCCAGAATCTCGTCGCTGGTCAGGGTAAAGCTCTTGGGTACACCCTCAGCCAGATTGCGTCCGCGAACATCAATCTCGCGCACCTCTTTGGCCAGGTAGGCGGCACCGATTTCCATCTTGATGCGCTCAGCCGTGGTATCACCCACTACGCTGCCATATTTACGACGCACAAAGTTAACGATAGCTTCATCAAAGCGGTCGCCACCTATGCGCACAGAATCGGAGAACACCACGCCATTGAGGGATAAAATCGCGATTTCGGTGGTACCACCACCAATATCCACCACCATGGAACCCACAGCCTCCTCGACAGGCAGCCCGGCACCAATCGCAGCAGCCATAGGCTCTTCGATTAAAAACACCTCTCGGGCACCGGCACTGTAGGCCGATTCTTTAATTGCCCGCTTCTCAACTTCCGTAGCCATACAGGGCACACAGATCAGAACGCGGGGACTGGGTGGCACCAGGCTTTTGGCATGCACCTTTTTAATAAAATGCTGCAGCATTTTTTCAGTGACCTGGAAATCGGCGATAACGCCATCCTTCAAAGGGCGAATGGCTGTGATATTGCCTGGGGTACGTCCCAGCATTCGCTTGGCATCCACTCCCACGGCCTCAACAATTTTCTGTCCCAGATGCTGGCGAATCGCTACCACTGATGGCTCGTTGAGAACAATCCCTTTTTCACGAACATAGATCAGCGTATTGGCAGTACCCAGGTCGATCGAAAGATCACTGGAAAAGAAGCCACGGAGTTTTTTAAATATCATCGATGCCTAGTCCTTAATAACCGTCTGTGGAGTCAGGTCACAAACAGTTTTAAATTTTGTGTAATTATCTAACAGTTTATCAGCGTCAAATTCAGCGTCTGGCGCGCTACTTTATTCGCTTTGAACGGAATTCTAGCCGATCTTGAACAAAAGTTCCTACTACTCTTTTAAAAGATAGGCAAAAGAGCCCAAAAACCATGGAAATAGCCGATTTTAGCGCTTTTTCCCCTTAATCTAGGCCCTAAAATTGATGTAAACTTCAAACCCCTGGATTTGACCCCGGTTCAGCCAACCCAGAGAATAAAACAATGAATATTGAGCGCCAAGAAATTGAGAAGCTAGCTACCCTGGCTCGCATTGCTATAGATGAAAGCACCATCGCCGAGGTAACTGAGCGTCTGGACAGTGTTTTAGGGCTTGTAGATCAACTGCAAGCGGCCGAAACCAGTGGCGTAGAGGCTGTATCCCACCCCATGCAGGGGACTCAGCGCTTGCGCGACGATGAGGTTAGCGAAATCAACCAGCGTGAAGCACTGCAGGCTATTGCACCAGATACCGAAGAGGGCCTGTTTTTAGTGCCCAAAGTCATCGAGTAGAGACCAGAATGTATAACCTAACCGTTGCCGAGCTTGTTAAAGGGCTGCAGAGCAAAGCTTTTTCCAGTGTTGAACTGACTCAGCACTTTTTAGACCGGATCGCCTCATTAAATCCAGATTACAACGCTGTAATCACAGTGACTGCAGATCAGGCTTTAAAAGCAGCAGCAGAAGCAGATAAAAGACTGGCCGCAGGCAATGCTCCGGCTCTCTGTGGCGTTCCCATTCTCCACAAGGATATCTTTTGCACCAACGGAGTGCGCACCAGCTGTGGCTCCAAGATGCTGGATAACTTCATCCCGCCCTACAATGCCACAGTGGTGGAGAATTTCGAACAGGCTGGCGCCGTTGTGCTGGGCAAGACCAATATGGACGAGTTCGCCATGGGCTCTTCCAACGAAACCAGCTTCTACGGCCCGGTGAAGAACCCCTGGAATACCGAGCATGTGCCCGGTGGCTCCTCCGGTGGTTCCGCAGCTGCAGTTGCAGCGCGACTGGCACCTGGCGCCACTGCCACAGATACCGGCGGCTCTATTCGCCAGCCCGCAGCACTGTGTGGCGTTAGCGGTATTAAACCAACCTATGGTCGGGTATCGCGCTGGGGCATGATTGCCTTTGCCTCAAGTCTCGACCAAGGCGGCCCCATGGCGCGCACCGCAGAAGACTGCGCAATTATGCTTAGCTGCATGGCCAGCTATGACGAGAAAGACTCAACCTCCGTCGATCAGCCAGTACCTGACTACAGCAGCACATTAAACCGTCCCATAAAAGGCTTAAAAATCGGCGTCCCCAAAGAGTATTTCTCGGAAGGTTTACACCCCGGAACAGAAGCCGCCGTGCGTCAAGCCCTGGCCGACCTCGTCGCACAAGGTGCCGAACTGGTGGATATTAGTCTGCCCAACTCGGCCCTTTCCGTCCCCGCGTACTATGTTATTGCACCCGCAGAGGCCTCCGCCAACCTTAGTCGTTTTGACGGTGTGCGCTACGGCTATCGCTGTGACGAGCCGAAAGATCTGCAAGATATGTACTGCCGCACCCGTGGCGAAGGCTTTGGGGAAGAAGTACAGCGTCGCATTCTCATCGGCACCTACTGTCTTTCTGCGGGCTATTACGACGCCTACTACGGCAAAGCTCAACAGGTGCGCCAGCTGATCCAGCAGGATTTCACTCGCGCCTTCGCCCAAGTAGATGTGATTATGGGCCCCACCTGTCCGTCACCAGCCTTCAAATTTGGCTCAAAAGGCGACGATCCAGTAGCCATGTACCTCGAAGATATTTACACCATCGCGACCAACTTGGCTGGACTGCCTGGCATGTCGATTCCCTGCGGCATGGTCGAAGACAAGCCTGTCGGCTTGCAAATCATCGGCAACTACTTTGACGAAGCGCTGATGTTAAACGTCGCCCACCAATTCCAGCAGGCAACCGACTGGCACAACCTCGCGCCAGCATCAATTCAGCAGGGAGCAGCGCAATGAGTCATCGCGGATGGGAAACTGTTATCGGTCTAGAAGTGCATGTGCAGCTAGCCACCAAAACTAAAATATTCTCTGGCGCCAGCACCGCTTTTGGAGCAGAACCCAACACCCAAGCCTGCGCCATTGATCTGGCCATGCCCGGCACTCTGCCCGTGCTCAACAAGCAAGCGGTCAATTATGCGATCATGTTTGGCCTCGCCATCGACGCAGAGATTGCCCGCGAGTCAGCCTTCGAGCGGAAGAACTACTTTTATCCAGACCTGCCCAAAGGCTACCAAGTAAGCCAACTAGACTACCCAACCGTGGGCAAGGGCACGCTTAC
>DDCQ01000061.1:1640-2697 GCA_002334915.1 Porticoccaceae bacterium UBA2002 | reverse complement strand
CTGCAGTGTTCCGGCAAGCTGCTCTGGGGGCACACCCTGCTCCTCCGCAGCGACGATATAACTGGCCATAATCGGCAATACCGCACCGTTCATCGTCATGGATACCGACACCTGATCAAGCGGAATACTGTCGAAAAGAATTTTCATATCTTCAACAGAATCAATCGCCACACCCGCCTTACCCACATCCCCCTCAACACGAGGGTGGTCAGAGTCATAACCGCGGTGGGTCGCCAGATCAAAGGCGACAGATAAGCCCTGTTGACCCGCAGCGAGGTTGCGACGATAAAATGCATTGGAGGCTTCAGCCGTCGAAAAGCCTGCGTACTGGCGAACAGTCCAGGGACGGCCTGCATACATGGTCGCCTTGGGGCCGCGCTTATAGGGCGCAAAGCCAGGCAGGTTATCCATATGATCGAGGCCCGCTGTATCTTCAGCGGTATACAGAGGTTTGACATCAATACCCTCGGGGGTCTGCCAAACCAAGTCATCGATTGAGCGCCCGCGCAGCTCTTTAGCCGCAAGCTTTTCCCAGTCACTGTTTGTCGGTTTTTTATCGTCGGCCATAGTGTTCTCAATTGTCGTTTTTTGTGCCAATCACAGACTGGCATCTAATGAGAAGCACTATGCAGGACAGAGCCAATCAATAGAAGGTCTAAATTCAACAGCAAAAAGCACATTTATTGCCATTTTTGTTACCTTTAAATCCCTCTAAATGGTATAAAAGCGCACTAAACTCACAAATAACGCCTTCCACTGAGTACTATTCCATGGCCACCATCTGCAACCACCATGTCCTCTCCTGCATGCATGGGCTCAGAGAGAACAGCTTTCCTCAGCAGCAGGCCCTTGAGCGCGCCGGCATTAATCCCGCAGTTATGGACAACCACAGCCAGCGAGTGCACACCGATCAGGTAGCGCGGCTATTTAAAACCGTGCAGGAAACCCTCAACGACGAGTTTATGGGCTTTACCCAGAACAACTGCAAGGTGGGCCTGTTCGCCACCATGGCCGAGCTGGTCAGCCACTGCAGCACATTGGGTGAACTATTAGAAAA
>DDCQ01000061.1:0-1594 GCA_002334915.1 Porticoccaceae bacterium UBA2002 | reverse complement strand
CATTTTATGGCGGAGTTTTGGCTGGTGATCTGGCACCGCTTTCCGAGCTGGTACATAGGCCAGCCGATCCGCCTGCAAGAAACTCACTTTACCTTTAGTGCGCCGCAGCACCGGGACGAACTGCAGATTATGTTCCCCGCCGATCTGCAATTTAATAGCAGCGCCAACCGGCTTATATTTGATGCTCAGTATCTGGACAAACCGCTGCTGAGATCCGCTCAAGAACTGGCGCTATTTGTAGAAAATGCTCCTGCGGATGTGATGACTATCCCAGGGTCCGATAGTACTCTGGAAGCCCAGATTGAGCGCATTATCACCCAGTGTCACCCGGATAGACTGATCTTTGTGCCCATACATCAGATGGCCGGGGAGCTGGGCATCAGCTCCCAAACATTGCACCGTCGGCTAAAAGAGAGCGCCACGAGTTATCAAAAGATTAAAGACAACTTGCGTCGGGAAGTGGCGATACAGAAATTAGTGATCGAACGGCTTTCAGTTGAGAGAGTGGCTGAGATTGTAGGGTTTACTGAGTCGCGTTCATTTACTCGAGCGTTTAAGCACTGGACCGGATTAACGCCTAGGGCTTACTGCAAACGAGAAGGCTAGGGTCTCACCAAAATAGACTCTTCAATAGAGTACATCGTGATCTATATGGCAACGGCTACATAGTTGCCGCCGGCGTTAGAGCACTGCCCTAAGATGTATTGGAATTGTCTGCTTTTATTGATTACGCCGACATCGAAGATAGCAGCGAAACGGGCTACTCATTAGGTGCAAGATACTTCACCACTCCTGATATATCAGTGGGTGTGGGCTATGGCTCTTCAGATGATTTCGATGCGCTAACATTTGATGTTCGTTTTGACCTGTAACAACTGAGCAACACCGGTAGCCAAGGCGAAGTGTCCCTTGGCTACCCACTTGCAACACCCCGCAACAAACCCATGACCTTCCCGGCCAAACCAAGTACCCTAGCAGCATATTTTTTCACCTAATCAGACACCCCATGCCCGACAACAAAATCCGCCTTACCCAATACAGCCACGGCGCTGGTTGCGGCTGCAAAATCGCCCCCAGCGTATTGGAGACTTTTCTTAAAACTGACTATGTCGCGCCTGATGATCCTCACCTGCTGGTGGGCAACAACACTAAAGACGATGCCGCGGTCTATGACCTTGGTGATGGCACTGGGATCATTAGCACCACTGATTTCTTTATGCCGATTGTCGATGACCCCTTTGAGTTTGGCCGGGTGGCTGCGGCCAATGCGATCAGCGATATCTATGCCATGGGTGGCACGCCAATAATGGCGATTGCGATTCTTGGCTGGCCAATTAATGTGCTGCCTGCGGAGGTTGCGCAGCAGGTGATTGATGGTGGGCGCCATGCCTGTGGTGAGGCGGGGATCCATCTGGCTGGAGGCCATTCGATTGATTCGCCGGAGCCTATTTTTGGTTTAGCAGTGACTGGCCGGGTGGATTTAAAACACCTGAAGCAAAACAGCACGGCTAAAGTGGGCAACCAGTTATTTTTAACCAAGCCTATTGGTGTGGGTATTCTGACGACTGCGGAGAAGCAGGGTAAGTTGCGGCCG